>JAGQSP010000103.1 GCA_020439485.1 Acidimicrobiales bacterium
ACCATCTTCGATGCCGACCAGTCGCGGCACGGCCACTGGCTCAACCAGTTCTGTATGTCGCTGATGTCGGAGGCCAACCGGGCCCGGTTCAAGGCCGACGAGCGCGCGTATCTGGACGATTGGCCGATGACCGAAGAGCAGAAGCAAGGGGTGCTCGACCGCGACCTCAATCGCCTGATCGGCCTGGGCGGCAACATCTACTTCCTGGCCAAGATCGGCGCCACCGACGGCCTCAGCTTTCAGCAGATGGCCGGCTCGATGACGGGCATGTCCGAGCAGGAGTACCGCGACATGATGCTGTCGGGCGGGCGCAGACCCCAGCCCTTCGAGTCGGCGGCCGCGGCACCGGTGCCAGACACCGGCCAGACACACACGGCTCGCGTCACCGCCAGCGTCTACACCTCTCACGTGCCGGCGATGGGGGTGGCACTGGATCAAGGCAAGGTGGACGAGCCCTACTGGAGGGTGGTGTTCGACGGCTATGAGGCGTCGAAACGCTGGATCGCGGACAACCCGCCAGATGTCGTTGTGCTGGTCTACAACGATCACGCCAACGCCTTCAGCCTCGACCTGATTCCGACCTTCGCCATCGGAACCGCGCCAGTGTTCCCAACCGCAGACGAGGGCTGGGGTCCGCGCCCGGTGCCAGATGTCGAAGGCCACCCCGAGTTGGCCGCCCACATCGCCCAATCGGTAATCCAGCAGGACTTCGACCTCACCATCGCCAACCGACTGCCCGTCGACCACGGCCTCACCGTGCCGCTGTCGATGATGTTCGGCCAGCCAGACCGGTGGCCGTGCCGGGTAGTGCCCATTGCGGTCAACGTCGTTCAGTACCCCGTGCCTTCGGGCCGCCGGTGCCTGGCGCTGGGAAAGGCCATCAGGCGCGCCATCGATTCGTACCGAGGCCCCGACGACTTGAACGTGCAGGTGTGGGGGACCGGAGGCATGAGCCACCAACTGCAAGGGCCAAGGGCGGGCCTGATCAACCCCGAATTCGACAACACCTTCCTCGATCGCCTGATCGACGACCCCGAGGGTCTGGCCGACGTGCCCCACATCGACTATGTGACCGCTGCGGGCTCGGAGGGCATCGAGTTGGTGATGTGGCTGGTGGCCAGGGGTGCCATGGCCGACTTGCACGGCGGCGCCACCCCAACGGTCACTCACCGCTTCTACCACGTACCTGCCAGCAACACGGCCGTGGGGCACCTGGTCCTGGAGGAGGCCCGATGAGCGACACAGATCCGATGATCACCAGAATCGCGGTGGCCGGAGCCGGAGCGTTCGGCAACAAACACCTCGAGGGTCTGGCCGCCATCGACACCGCGCAGGTGGTAGCAGTGGTCGACCCGATAGGCGACAACGCCAAGGCCGCTGCCGAGAAACACGCGGTGCCGTCTTGGACCACCGACCTCGACGAGGTTCTGGGGCGCGACGATGTCGACGCGGTGATCCTGGCCACTCCCACACCCGACCACGCGCGTCAGGCCATCGCGTGCCTGGAAGCAGGCAAGCACGTGGAGGTCGAGATACCGATGTGCGACGACATCGACCAGGGCAGGGCATTGGTCGAGACCCAGCAGCGCACCGGTCTGGTCGCCATGTGTGGCCACACCCGCAGGTTCAACCCGAGCCACCAGTGGGTACGGCACCGCATCAGCGCCGACGAGTTCCACATCCAACACATGGACGTTCAGACGTTTTTCTTCCGGCGCACCAACACCAATGCGCTGGGTCAGCCGCGCAGCTGGACCGACCACCTCCTGTGGCATCACTCCGCCCACACCATCGACCTGTTCCAGTACCAGACCGGCAGCCCGGTGGTGCAGGTCAACGCGTTGCAGGGCCCGATCCATCCCGAGCTGGGCATCGCCATGGACATGTCGATTCAGCTGAAGACCCGCTCGGGTGCCCTGTGCACCCTGGCCCTGTCGTTCAACAACGACGGTCCGCTAGGCACGTTCTTTCGATACATCGGCGACACCGGTACCTACGTCGCCCGCTACGACGACCTCGTCGATGGCTACGACCAGCCCATCGACGTGTCGCAGGTCGATGTGTCGATGAACGGCATCGAGCTGCAAGACCGCGAGTTCCTGGCAGCCATCGCCGAGGGCCGCGAACCCAACGCCAGCGTTGGCGCGGTGTTGCCGTGTTATGAGGTGATCGCGCAGATCGCCCAACTGCTCGAGGGTCAAACGACATGACAGACCAGATCAAGCCGATTCCCGGCCCACACCCCAGCCCGCATCGCCCGCAGGCATTCGTGGCGCCCCCCAACGCCACCGACGCGCACTGTCACGTGTTCGGGCCTGCGGCCAGGTTCCCCTTCTCGCCCGACCGCACCTACACACCGCCAGACTCGGGCATCGACGACTTCGAGGCGCTGCAGCAGACCCTGGGGCTCAGCCGGGCCGTATTCGTGCAGGCCAGCTGCCACGGCACCGACAACTCGGCCATGGTCGATGCACTGGTGCGCGGCCAGGGCAGGTACGGCGGGGTGGCCATGGTCGATGCTTCGGTGACAGATGCCGAACTGGCCGATCTTCATGCCGTTGGGGTGCGCGGCACCCGGTTCAACTTCGTTGCCCATCTGGGCGGCGCGCCCGACATGGACGACTTCTGGAGCATCGTCGACCGCGTCGCAAAGCTCGACTGGCACATCGTGTTGCACTTCGACGCCAAGGACATCGCCTCACACATGGGCGTGCTCGATTCCATGCCTTGCCCCTACGTCATCGACCACATGGGTCGGGTGCCGGTGACAGACGGGCTCGAACAAGAGCCGTTTGCGGCCCTGCTCGAGCTGATGCGCGACGAACGCGCCTGGGTGAAGATCTCGGGTGCCGAACGCCTGACCGCCGGTGGCCCGCCGCCATACGACGATGTCGTGCCTTTCGCCCGGGCGATCATCGAGGCCGCTCCCGATCGGGTGCTGTGGGGCACCGATTGGCCCCACCCCAACGTGCGCCACATGCCAGACGACGGCGACCTGGTCGACCTGCTGGCCGATTTCGCCCCTGACGAGACATTGCGAAACCAGATCTTGGTCTCGAACCCCGAAAGGCTCTACGACCTGCGCAGCTGAGCCATCGCTGGTTGGCTGCCACACAGAGTGGTAGCTTGTCGCCTCATGTCGGTGGTGTCTCCAAAGGTCCGCCGGCCGGTGTCGTCAACGGCTCTGGTCGGCTTCGTGGTCGCTTTGTTCGTCTCGGTGCTGGTGGCTGTGCCAACAGCACAGGCGGCCGAGACCGGGTCGGTCCGCTTCGAGGTGGTCGATGCGGTAACCGGGGCGCCGCTGGCCGCCACAGTGGTCGACGTGGTTCTCGGAAACCCTGGATTCGTGCAGGAAAGCTATTCGGACTTGTCGTCGCCGATCTCGGGCCTGGAAGCCGGGCAGCACACCTTCTTCGCCGTATTCGACTTCTATGGCAACGACGACTCGGGTCGGATCGACGGCGGAAACAACGTGCTCGGCGAGATGGTCACCGCGACGGTGGCTCCCAACGCAGAGACCGTGGTTCGAATCGAGATGACCCCACCCGCAGAGGTGCGCTTCAGGGCGGTGTCGGAAGCCGACGGAGGTGTCGTATCACCACTTTCAGTGACTGTTTCGCCGTCGCGGTTCGGCGGTTCGACCGGCAACGGCGTGGTCGCCGAGGGTGATGGTTGGTACAGGGCGAAGGTCTATCCGGCGCCGTTTCAACCCACCATCTCGCTGGCCGGATCGTCGAGCGCCACTCACCACACATTGCCTTCAGTGCCTTCTGGCACCAGCTACACCCACCCCGAGAGTCTGTTGGTGGCATCACGGCCGACCGTGCGCGGTCGGGTGGTCGACCCCAACGGAAACCCGGTGGCCGGGGCGACGGTGACCGTCGCTTCGTCTCTAGTGGGCTTCGATCTCGATTTCGTGGCAACCAACACTTCGGGCGAGTTCGTCGTCGAGTCACCGAGCGCAACCGGTTTGGTCGCTGTGTTCCCGCCATCGGAGCGCTCGGATCTCGCGGCTGGAAGCCACGCCGGGCGAGGACTGACGGGCGGCTATTGGCCCGCAGGCCAGAGGCACCCCGTCGTCGAAGTCGTTCTGCCCTACGGCCGCTGGTATGCGGCGACCGGGGCCCGGGTGGCGCCAACCGCGGCGCGGCCCGTTACCGGTTACGTGCCCGATGGTGCTGTTGGTGCCGGCGTGAACGTCGTGAACGGCGCGGGCGAGAACAAGGCCGGCTGGACCACGGCCGGTTCGGTGATCGAGGTCTTCAACCACGATGGAATGGCCATCATCGATCTGCATCGCTCGTTGCGTCCCTCATCCGAAGACATCGCCACCCTGGCACCGATCGGAGGCCCTGCGATCACCTGCTCCCTTGCGGTCGGATGTGATGTCTACCGATCCCAGGGGCCCAAGGGCGACCAACTCGTGGTCGACAGCACTTCCACGTTGTCTTCGTTCTCGCTGCTTTACGGCGCAGGTGCCGAGGCCCTTTATCTCGACCCGCCACTGGTGAGTGGCCGCGACTTCGGCAACATCTCCAGCACCGTCGCTGTATCGCCTGTCAACGGCTGCTCTACCGGGTTGACCGTTGACGAGGGGGCGCTGGCCGTGGCCTCGGCGGCCCCGACTGCGCCTGGGTCGGTAACGGTCAGTGCCGACGGCTCATGGGATCGGCAGTTTGCCGTTGGCCTCAGCGCGGGTGGTGCGTCGGCTGTGGTGGCCATCGACGCCGGTACTCCAGTGTTGCCAGAGAGGGCGGGTGTCGACTCGAACGCCTTCGGAGGTCTGTTGCCCGCGACGTGCACGCCCGTGACGACCACGACCACCACGGTGCCGGCGACCACGACGACAACAGCATCGACGACGTCGACAACAACCCCGACGACAACGGCCCCGACGACAACGGCCCCTACGACAACAACAACGACGACGACCACCACCACAACAACGGTCCCGACGACCACGACTACAACCACGACCACCACCACCGGCGTCACGGCACCTACCTCGTCGACCTCGACCACGGTTCCGGTGGTCGACCGTTCGGTGGGTTACGCCGTGGTCACCCGCGATGGCGAGGTCTATGTGTTCGGCGACACGGTCGACTTCGGCGACACGCCGATGGTCGACGCAACGGCGATAGTGCTGAAGCCAGGCGGCGGTGGCTATTGGGTTGTTCAGTCGAACGGTGTCGTCCATGCCTTCGGCGACGCCGAACACCTGGGCAATGCCGAGCAGTCGTGGCTGCTGCCCGGAGAGGCCATCACCACCATGGCCGCGTCCCCCGATGGTTCGGGCTACTGGCTCATCACAGACCGCGGAAGGGTCTCGCCTTTCGGTTCGGCGCGCTTCTTCGGAGACCTGTCCGCGTTCGTCCTGGACGGTCCGGTCATCGATGCCGCCGCCACCCCATCCGGCCTCGGCTACTACCTCGTTGGCAGCGATGGTGGGCTGTTCAGCTTCGGCGACGCTCGGTTCAAAGGGTCGATTCCCCAGGTGTTGCCCGGCGTGACGTTGGACGCGCCGGTGGTTGGTATGACGCCAGACCCCGACGGCACCGGCTATTGGTTCGTCGCTGCCGACGGCGGGGTGTTCGGGTTCGATGCGCCGTTCCGAGGCTCGCTGCCCGGTGTGCTGCCGCCAGGAACGTCGCTCGTCTCGCCGATCAATGGGATGGTGCCCTATGGCAACGGTTATCTTCTGGTGGCAGGCGATGGTGGCGTCTTCACCTTCAGCAACCTGCCGTTCCTCGGCAGCCTCGGCGACGTCGAGCTGA
>JAGQSP010000765.1:0-1438 GCA_020439485.1 Acidimicrobiales bacterium
CACATGACCAACAGCCGCCTGACCGATCCAGAGGTGCTCGAGTGGCGCTATCCGGTGATGCTCGAGACCTTCCATGTCCGTACGGGCTCGGGTGGCGACGGGGTTCACCGAGGTGGCGACGGCGCGGTGCGCCGGGTGCGGTTCGGCGAGGCGATGGAGGTCAACGTGCTGTCGGGGCATCGCCGGGTTGCACCCTACGGAGCGGCCGGCGGCCAGCCGGGCTCGACCGGTGAAACGCGCAAGATCGCGGCCGATGGAACCGTCACCGAGTTCGGCGCCACGGCCAAGACCACGGTCGCCGCCGGCGACGTGTTCGAGATCGTGACGCCGGGCGGCGGCGGGTATGGCGTGCCGGGCACACTGAGGAGCGACGATTGAGTACCAGGTCGAACCTGACCACAGCCGAACTGGATGCGAGGGTGGCCCAGTGGCGCCCCGACCTGGAAGCTGCCGTGGCCGGCTTGTACCCCGACCGGTGTGACGAGATTGTCGAATCGCTGATCGAGCGAGCCCGCAACGCCGCACGCCGGCGACGGCAGGCCCTGGTGACGCTGGACCGACGCCGCCAGACCACGCCCGACTGGTATCTCCAGCCCCAGAGGGTGGGCTACATGGCCTACGTCGACCGGTTCGGTGGCGACCTCGAAGGGGTCAGGAACCGGCTGCCCTACTTGCGCGAGCTGGGCGTCGACGTGGTGCATCTGTTGTCGTTGCTGACCGCCCGCGAGGGTGAGAGCGACGGCGGGTTCGCGCTGCGCGACTATCGCAACCCCGACCCGCGCCTGGGCAGCGCCGAGCAACTGGTTTCGCTGATCGACGAGATGAGGGCCAGCGAGATGAGCCTGTGCGTCGACTTCGTCCTCAACCACACCAGCGACGATCACGATTGGGCCCGCCAAGCCGCGGCAGGGTCTCAGTATCACCGAGACCTGTTCTTGACCTTCGAGGACCGCACCATCCCGGTGTTGTTCGAGCAAACCCTGCCCGAAGTGTTCCCCACCATGGCCCCCGGCAACTTCACATGGGTCGAAGACATGCAGCGCTGGGTGTGGACGACGTTTCGCGAGTTTCAGTGGGATCTCAACTGGGCCAATCCAGATGTGATGGTCGAGATGGCCGAAATCGCCTTCGACCTCGCCAACCTGGGCTTCGAGATCTTGCGCCTGGATGCAATCGCTTTCACCTGGAA
The DNA here is from genome assembly GCA_020439485.1 of Acidimicrobiales bacterium. Lineage (GTDB taxonomy): Bacteria > Actinomycetota > Acidimicrobiia > Acidimicrobiales > Poriferisodalaceae > JAAETH01. The sequence continues at coordinate 1,190 of JAGQSP010000765.1, forward strand.
GCGAATGGGAACCACGTGCCAGAACCAGCCAGAGGCTCACCTGATCGCCCAGGCGCTTCGGGCCGTGACGGGCATTGCGGCGCCCGCGACGATCCTGCTTGCCGAGGCCATCGTGGGCCCAGACGACCTGGTCGGCTATCTCGGAAGGCACCACCTCGAACGCCGAGAATGTGAGCTGGGCTATCACAATCAGCTCATGGTGCAGGGCTGGTCGATGATGGCAAGCCGCAGCTCGGGACTGGCCAGAAT
>JAGQSP010000765.1:1523-2368 GCA_020439485.1 Acidimicrobiales bacterium
GACGCCGACGCGGGCACCATGCAGATAACGGGTCAGGGCCACCGAGACTTCCTGGCCGCGTTCTACCGAGGCGATTTCGACGGGTCGTTCGCCAGGGGTGTTGCGTTCAGCTCGAATCCCGATGCCCGCGACGAGCGAACCTCGGGCATGGCGGCGGCGCTGGCCGGCGTAGCTGCCGGGCTAGAGGCCGGCGACCAAGCGGCTATCGACCTCGGTATCCGCCGGATGTTGGCGCTGTACGCCATCGCCTTCGGCTACGGCGGGATACCGATCGTGTACATGGGCGACGAGCTGTGCCAGGGCGACGACCTCAGCTATCTGGACGATGCCGACCTGGCGGGCGACAGCCGCTGGCGCCACCGCCCCCGCTTCGACGACGCGCTGGCGGCACTGCGAAGCGACCCGGCGACACCCGCAGGGCGGCTCTGGAGTGGCATCAGGCACCTGGTCGACGTACGCCGAGGGTGTCCGGCCCTTCACGCGGCAGCCTCGTCTCACCCCATCGACGTCGGGGACGACACCGTGTTTGCCTGGCATCGGTATCACCCGCGGTTTGGCACCTTCTTCGGCCTGGCCAACGTCGGTGAGGCCGCCGTGTCGGTCGAGGTTCCCGGGTGGGCGGGCCCCGACAGCCTGGTGGATCTGCTGGTTCCGGGCGACGACTTCAGGCATCTCGAGCCGCTGCAGGTCCGCTGGCTGGCCCAAAGCACCGCGTTGAGCACCATCCCGGCCGTGGTGTCCTAGCGAACTAGCTTGGGTCCCATGACCGAGCATCCCATTTCGCGTTTCAAAGTTCCCTCGCTCGACGAGATGCCAGACGACATCCGCCAGATGATCGAACAGGT
>JAGQSP010000766.1 GCA_020439485.1 Acidimicrobiales bacterium
TCCCAGAAGTCGGGATGCGACGGCAGTGTGTGCACGCCGTTCTCCGAAGTCCTCACACCTGACTGGTTGGTGCCCCAGTTCTGGTTCTGCACCTCGATGCCCGTGAAGTTGAACTCGTCGAGCACGACGGTCTGGCCACCGTCGACGATGGTCACCGACTCGATCTTCAGCTCGTCGTTGTCGGCATCGATCACACCAGACACCGAGGAGTTCTGGGTGATGGTGTTTCCGTTCTCGGTCATGACGACCTGGGTGATGGCGACGTCGCCGCTGCCAGCTCGGATGGTCTCCAGGCCCGACGTTTGTGCGGCGGCCGGCTGCACTGGCAACACGGCGAACGTCGATGCCACCACGGCGGTGATCAGCACCGCCAGCCAGGTGTTCTTGGCCATGCGGCCGACTCGATGGTTGTGCTTGCTCACCACTGTGCACTCCTGGCAGGCGAATCTTCGAGAATTCCGGACTGGGTTCGTGTGAGCCACACCGAGGCGCCTTCGTCCGTGACCGCTATTGCGACGGTTCCGTCGTCTGAGAAATCGATGCTGTTCAGGCGATGGTCGATCACCAGCAGCTCTTCGCGTTCGCCGCCCTCGTTCCAGTAGGTGACGCTGGCGCCGGCGGCGTTGGTGGACACAACCGCGAACTGGCCCGTCCCGGCCCGTGCGACCAACTTGGCATCGGAGCTGACCGAGATCTGCGAGATCTGTGTCCATGAGCCGCCATCGACAGACCCGAGGATCAGGTCGGTGCCGGAGGCGGAGGCGACGAGCAGTCCGAGGTGCGTATCGGCTTCGACCAGGTCGACGACCCGGCCGCCAGGCTCGACCACCTCGGTTACCTCACCCGCCGCGCTGGCCAGCGAGACCGAGGCGCCGTCGGGGGAAATCCATGCGACCCATGCGCCGTCATCGGATGCGATCGGGTGCGTGCCGGCGCCCAGGGTCACCGGGTTGTCGGCGCTGGAAGCGAACCTGACCACGGGTTCGCCATCTGAGGTCTGGAACCATCCGATGATCGACAGGCCAGATCCCATGTCGAAACCGACGATGGTCTCGCTCTGGTCGGGCGCCTGACCGATCTCCAGCGCAGGTGTGCGCAGAAGGGTGCGGCGCGAGTCGCCGTCGATCATCGCGACGGCGCGGCCGTCGTTGACGATTCGCGTGTCGGGCAGCGCCACGAATGCGTCCGCGTCGGCCTCGGACTCCCACGAGAACCCCACCGGGGCAGCTGTCGTGGTGGTCACCTCGACGGCCGTGGTCGGCGCCGGAGCGGCGCCTCCATCGGATGTGCATCCGGCCAGGACCAACAGCGTCCCCACCATGCAGACGCCCACCGGCATCCGCGTTCTTGTTGTCCCGCGCCAGCTCACCGCAAGCTCCCAGAGGTCGATACTTCTCGACCCCCATCGGGATCAGCGGGGCCCTACTTGAGCCAAATCGGCCGCTGGCTGAACGGCCTTTCAGAATGGTTTCAGATTGGGCCGGGATGTGTCAGAGATTGACAACCGGGCACGTCAGGGTGCGGGTGATGCCGTCGATCAGCTGTATGCGAGACACAACCATCTTCCCGAGATCGTCGACCGAGCCGGCCTCGGCTACCGCTATGACGTCGTAGGGTCCCGTTACGTCGTCGGCCGAAACTATGCCGTCGATGGCCCCCATCTGGGTGGCCAC
>JAGQSP010000104.1 GCA_020439485.1 Acidimicrobiales bacterium
GCCCAGAGCTGGTACGCCCCGATCTGCGGGTGTTGGAGGGCTATCACTCGCCCCAACTAGATGTCGAGGTCAGGCTCAACACCAACGAGGCGCCGACGCCTCCGCCCGCCCAGTTCACGCTGGATCTGACCACCGCCTTGTCCGGCATCGAGTGGCACAGGTACCCAGACCGCGGCGCCACCGAACTGCGCGCTGCCATCGCCCGCATGCATCAGGTTGACCCTGCGCAGGTGTTGGTCGCGAACGGCTCGAACGAGGTCTTGCAGACGATCTGCCTCACCTTTGGAGGGGCCGGCCGCACCGTGGCAACCTTCGAGCCGACCTACGCCATGCACGGACAAATCGCGCGCACCGTTCAGTGCGAGGTGGTCGAGGGTGAGCGCAACGAACAATTCGAACTCGAAGATGCCGAACTGACCCGTGTGCTGGCTCAGGCAGGACCTGCCATAACGTTCCTGTGCTCGCCCAACAACCCGACGGGCACCGCCGAGCGCGTCGAGATCGTCGAGCTGGCGCTGAACCTGGCGCCTGGTGTGGTGGTGGTCGACGAGGCCTATGGCCAGTTCGCCAGCTTCTCGGCCCTCGATCTGTTGGCCAGGTCGGGTGGCGCCGACAACGACCTGCCGTTGCTGGTGACCCGGACCTTCTCCAAGACATGGTCGATGGCGGGCGCCCGGCTGGGTTATGTGGTTGGCCCGTCGTGGATGATCGCCGAGATGGAAAAGGTGTTGTTGCCTTACCACCTCGACACCGCCAAACAACTGGCCGGCACCATCGCCTTGCAGTTCCAGGACGAAATGAACGCCCGCGTTGCCGCCATCATCGAAGAGCGCGGCCGCATCAGCAGCCGTCTGTCGGAGATGGGCTTCCAGGTGTGGCCGTCGCAGGCCAACTTCGTGCTGTTCAGAACCACTCCTCTCGGCCGCAAGGGCAAGGACGTCTGGCAAGGGCTGGTCGATCGATCGGTGCTGGTGCGCGACTGCTCGTCTTGGCCGCGGCTGGAGGGTTGCCTGCGCGTCACGGTGGGCACACCAGGCGACAACAACCGGTTCCTCGAAGCACTCGAAGAGGTGATCTCGTGACCCAGCGATCAGCCGCCAGGCAACGCCAGACCAAGGAGACCGACATCGATCTTCGGCTCGAGGTCGACGGAACCGGCTCGGTCGATGTCCAGACCGGCCTGCCGTTCTTCGACCACATGTTGGCCCAGCTGGCCAAGCACGCCAGGTTCAACCTCTACTTGAGGTGCAGGGGCGACATCGAGATCGACAGCCACCACACGGTCGAAGACACCGGCATCGCACTTGGCGAGGCTTTCCGTGAGGCCATGGGCGACAAGGCCGGTGTGCGGCGCTTCGCCAGCATCACGGTGCCGCTCGACGAGGCTGCCGTCGAGGTTGTGGTCGACCTGTCCGGCCGACCGTTCCTGCACTACGACATCGATCCGCCCGGCGAGAAGATCTTGGGCGACCCGCCGTTCGATCCTCAGCTGTGTGAGGAGTTCTGGCGGGGGTTCGTGATGGCCTCTGGCATCACTTTGCACCTGGTGATGCTGAGGGGCAAGAACACCCACCACATCATCGAGGCCAGCTTCAAGGGCGCGGCCAGGGCGATGTACGACGCGGTCAAGATCGTCGACGACGTCATGCCCAGCACGAAAGGGGTGCTGTGAGCCGCACGG
>JAGQSP010000767.1:0-1442 GCA_020439485.1 Acidimicrobiales bacterium
CCCGAAGCCGCTGCGTAGCCGATGGCTGCCGGGGTGGACGAGTCAGGAACCGGAATCACCACGTCGGCGGCAACCGGGTGCTCGCGGGCCAGCGCCTCGCCCAGCCGCTGCCTGGCCTGGTGAACGTTCATGCCGTCCCAGTTGGCGTCGGGCCTGCTGAAGTAGATGTGCTCGAACGTGCACCTGGCGCCCCGTTCGGCCGGTGGCAGGGCGTGATACGTGCGAGCCACCGGACCCTGCAGCACCACGATCTCGCCGGGCGTGATCTCGCGAATCGACTCGCACCCCAGGGTGCGAAGGGCTCCGGTTTCGGAGGCCACGGCGTGACCGCCTGTAGGAAGCCGACCCAACGACAGGGGGCGAAACCCCCACGGGTCGCGGGCGGCGATCACCTTGGTGCCGCTGAGGATCACCAGGCTGTACGCACCGGTCCACGACGGCATCACCGACGCCAGGCGCTCCTCCCAAGAAGTGCCCTCGGCTGCGGCCAACATCAAGGCCAACACCTCGCTGTCGGACGAACTCTGCAGGCCGGCGCCACGTTCCAAGAGCTTCACGCGCAGCTGGTCGGCGTTCACGACGTTGCCGTTGTGTGCCACACCCAGCGGACCATGGATGGTCTCCACGACATATGGCTGCACGTTGCGCTCGTTGTTGGACCCGGTGGTCGAGTAGCGCGTGTGGCCGATGGCGAGATCACCGACCAGTGGGTCGAGTGTTCCCGATTCGAAGACCTGTGAAACCAGGCCTCGACCCTTGTGGGTGCGGATCGCGCGGCCATCGGCCACCGCTATGCCTGCGGCTTCTTGACCGCGGTGCTGCAACGCGTACAGCCCGAAGAACGCTCGCCTGGCGGCGTCACCGCCCGGCGCCGACACGCCAACCACGCCGCATTCTTCCTTGGGCGAGTCGGAGTGGGCGGGTTCCTCCGCTGCGGGTGAATCGATCACGAGATCTCCTCTCTGGCCAGCGCCTCGGTGATGCGCTGCGCCGCGGGCTGTGGTCCCGGTACGAACTCGAGTCCGGTGAGCCGCTCGTATATGGCCACATACCGCTGCGAGGCAGCCGCGACCACCTCGGCGGGCAGGGCGGGCGGCGGCCCGTCGCCTTGGTAACCCAGGTCTCGCAGCGCCAGACGTACAGGCTCTTTGTCGAAGCTCTCCGGCACCAACCCGGCCGCGATGCGCTCGTCCAAGGTCTCGGCGGCCCAGAATCGAGACGAGTCGGGCGTGTGCATCTCGTCGATCAGCAGCAGGGTGCCGTCTGCGGCAGTGCCGAACTCGTATTTGGTGTCGGCCAGCACGAAACCCGCGGTAGCGGCCAGCTCGGTTCCGCGCTCGAACAGGGCCAAGGCGACCTTTTGCACCTCGGCCCACAACCCCGACTCGACCAGCCCGCTGTCGGCGACCTCGGCCACCGAGATCGGCTGGTCGTGCTGGCCG
>JAGQSP010000767.1:1503-3318 GCA_020439485.1 Acidimicrobiales bacterium
CGTGTACCCGTACATCTGGCGAAGGCCCTGCATGTACATGGGCAACACCGATGTCGAGGTACTGCCGGTCAGGCGTCCTCGCACCACGACCTCTACCGGCAGTGGGTTGGCGTCTATGGCGATCGTGGCGTTGGGATCTGGAACCGACACGACGTGATTGGCAACGATGTCGTCGGTGCGGTCGAACCACCATGCAGCCAGCTGATTCAGCACCTGACCCTTGTGGGGAATGGCGCCGATGACCCTGTCGAAGGCACTGATGCGATCGGTGGTGACGATGAGCCGCCGCCCCGAACCGAGGGCCCACGATTCGCGAACCTTGCCGCTGCGGTGGTCGGGTAGGTCCAGTGCCAGATCGGTGAACGTAGGCAGAGGCTCCACGGGTCGATACTAATCACATTGCTGTATCTCTCCGACACAGGCCACACCGATGCAGCCCGCGGAACAGCGATGTCTGTCTCATTCAGGCGACGGCCGCCACCCCAGACCGGAAAAGCGGAAGGCACAAGCCACCCGCGCCGCGGCCCCTGAGTGTGTCCTGGCGCTCGAGGACGTGGTTCTCGGGGTGAGGCATCAGACCCATGATCATGCCAGTCGAGTCGGTGATGCCCGCCACATCACCGGCCGACCCGTTGGGGTTGAACGGATACGAACCCCCGGCTAGGCCACCATCGGGGCCCGCGTAACGGAAGGCGACACCGCTTCGCGCATCGATCCCATCGAGGTCGCCCGCCACAAAGCGCCCCTCGCCGTGAGCGACCGGGCACCGCAGTGGCTCGTCCACCTGCGCCAGCCACGGCGACGCGTTGCCCGGCTCTGGCTGCAAAGTGACCCACCGGCACTCGAAGCGTCCGCTGTCGTTGTGCACCAGCGACGCCGGCGAGTCGCCTGGCAGCAGCCCGGCCTTCACCAAGGCCTGGAACCCGTTGCACACACCGAACACCGGTTTACCCGCTGCTACGGCGGCCATCACCTGGTCGGAGAACCAGCCGGCGAGGTCGAGGCCCAGCAGGCGACCCGCGCCCAGTGCGTCGCCATAGGAGAATCCGCCCGCGACGGCCAGGATCTGAAAGTCGGACAAGCGCCGCTCGCCCGCTCGCAGCGCCGCCATCGGCACACATTCGACATCGGCGCCTGCCAGCTCGAACGCGTGCGCCAGATCTGCGTCGCGGTTGGTGCCCAGGGCCACCGGGATCAAGACCTTGGGGTTGCTCACTGCTGCACCTCCGGCGACCGGCCATGTACGAAGGCACCCTGAATCTGGTCGTGGGTCAGGCGTACCGGCCCCACCCTGACCACATCGGTATCGGTGACCACGCCTATGCGACGGGCGAACGACACCACCTCGCCAAGACGGGGGGCCAGCTCGGGCGATACCTCCAGCAAGTACCGGCCTGCGCCCTCGCCGAACAGCGAGAACTCGTCGTCGCCGATGTCGAGGTCGAGCCCCAGACGGCCCGCAAAAGCCCATTCGGCAGCAGCGACCGCGATGCCGCCCTCGCTGATGTCGTGGGCGCTAGCCACCAGGCCCTCGCGGATCGCCGCGGCGACATGATGGTGGCGCTGCACGGCGGTGATGTCGGGCCTGGGAACATCGCCTCCGAGGTCTTCTCCCAGCACTGCGTCGAGGTGAGACCCGCCCAGCGCAGCGGCCTCGGGACCCACCAGCCAGACCTCGTCGCCCGCTTTGGCGACGCCTGTGACCGGAATACGCGAGGGGTCCTCACACACCCCGACAGCGGTCAGCACCAACGTCGGCGCCACGGGATCTGGGGTGCCGTCCGGCCAGACGAACACGTTGTAGAGGCTGTCCTT
>JAGQSP010000768.1 GCA_020439485.1 Acidimicrobiales bacterium
GTGCAAGGCCTGATGGGTGACGACCCGGCCGGCTCGGTCGAGGAGCTCGAAGCGGCGGGGGTCAACCGGACGATGCTGCCGGCCCTGCTGTTCCACCGCGACTTCGAGGAGAGCCTCCCGATGTGGGCCGAGAAGCTCTCAATCACCCCGGAGTGATCTGAGCACCGCAGTGCTTGGCACCGGGTCTACCAGGTGTCGATCATCGGGCGTTTCTTGCCGTCACGGGGCCGCGGGGGCCCGGCGGCGAGAAACGCGCCGGTTATCCAATGCCTGGTGTCGGCGGGGTCGATGACGTCGTCGATCTCGAACACGCTGGCGAAGTTGATTCCCTTGCCCACCTCGTACATCCGGGCAACCCGCTTGTCGTACTCGGCTTGGCGCTCGGTGGGGTCTTCTATGGCTGCCAGCTCGTTGCGGTAGCCCAGCTTCACTGCTCCTTCCAGGCCCATTCCGCCGAACTCGCCCGTGGGCCAGGCGACGATGAACACCGGCGCCTTGAACGAGCCACCCGCCATGGCTTGGGCGCCCAGGCCGTACCCCTTTCGCAGCACGATGGTGCAGAAGGGAACGCTCAGCGACGATCCGGTGACGAACATGCGCGATGCGTGACGCACGGTGCCAGACCTCTCGGCCTCGGGGCCCACCATGATTCCTGGTGTGTCGCACAAGAACACGATGGGGATGTCGTAGGCGTCGCACAGCTGCATGAAGCGGCTGGCCTTGTCTGCACCGTCCGAGTCGATGGCCCCCGCCAGGTGGGTCGGGTCGTTGGCTATCACCCCAACGGGTCGCCCCTCTATGCGTGCCAGTGCCGTGACCATGCCCGGCGCAAAGCCGCGGCGCAGTTCGAGCACCGAATCGGTGTCGAAGATCAGCTCGATCGCGTCGCGTACCTCGTAGATGCGCAGGCGGTTCTCGGGGATCACGTGGCGCAGACGGCGCTGGTCGGCGGCCTCCCACTCGTCGACGGGGCCCTGGAAGTACGACAGGTACTTCTTTGCAACCTCGACGGCCTCTGCGTCGTCTTCGACGATGATGTCGATGACACCGTTGGGCCACTGGTGTTCGATGGGCCCGACCTCCGACGGGTGGAACACGCCGAGCCCACCGCCTTCGATCATTGCCGGACCACCCATGCCGACGTTGGATCCCTTGGTGGCGATGACCACGTCGCACATGCCCAGGAGGGCAGCATTGCCCGCGAAGCAATAGCCGGTGTTGATACCAACCAGTGGAACCAACCCGCTCAGGCGTCCGAAGATCCAGAACGCCAGACAGTCGAGGCCTGCGACCTGGGTGCCGTCGGTGTCGCCGGGGCGCCCTCCCCCACCTTCGGCGAACACGATCGTGGGCAGCTTCCAGCGTTCGGCCAGCTCGAACAGGCGATCCTTCTTGTAGTGGTTCATGTGGCCCTGAGTGCCGGCCAGAACCGTGTAGTCGTAGGTCATGACCGCGACGCGCGGGTCGTCGAAGCGATCGGCCCCCACGGTTCCGATCCCGCCCACCAGACCGTCGCCCGGTGTCTTTTCGATCAGCTCCTGGAGCGTGCGACGCTTGCGTTGGGCGGCCAGAACAAGGGGGCCGTACTCGATGAACGACCCATCGTCGAGCAGGTCGGCGATGTTCTCGCGGGCCGTTCTGCG
>JAGQSP010000008.1 GCA_020439485.1 Acidimicrobiales bacterium
CCATAGTTGGACACATACAGGAGTCCGTCTGGGCCAAACGCCAGACCTGACGGGTCGGTCAGCGCCGGCGACCCGCCGGCGGGAACGAAGGCATCGATGAAGGCTCCGGAAGACCCGTCGAACCGCAGTACCGCATCCGAGCCGAGCGAGGCGACGTAGAGGTTGCCGTCGGGGCCGAAGGCCATCTGCTCGGGCTTGTCGAGCCCGCCGGATCCGCTGGCGACGAAGGTGACCCCGGAAAGTGCATCTGCCGATGGGAAGCGTCTGACGAGATCGTCCGCGTAGCTGGCCACATAGGCATCGCCGTTGCCGTCGAACTCGATCGCATGGGGGTCGGTGGCGCTGGATGTGAAGTCGCCGATCCACGTCCCGGTGGTGTTGTACTGCTTGACCTCGTTGCTGCCGCCGCTTGCAACCCACAGGCTCCCGTCCGCAGCGATGGCGATGCCGCCCGGCTGGGACAGACCCCCCGAGCCTGCGGTTATGAACTCGCCCTGGGCGACATAGCCCGCGTCGAAATAGACCACGTTGTTCGAACCCTCGTTGCTGACGAGTGTGCGTCCCTGAGGTGCTGCCAGAGGCTGCACCGGCTTGTCGCCCGTCGGGAGGGCTTGGATGAAGTCGCCCGTGGTTCCGGCGAAGCGGAAGAGTTGGTCCTGGTCGTAGCCGGCGACCAGCAGATCGGCCTCGAACCATCGGCCGTCTTCGTCGGTTGCCGAGACGGCGATGGGCTGGAAGCCCTCCGTCTGGTAGGTGTGGCTGACCGCTCCGCCCATCCCCGAGTAGGTCGAAATGGTCCCGTCGCCCCAGTTGACGATCCATTGCGCGACCGAGTCATCGCCCGGGTCGCTTGCGGCGAGAGTGATCGAGTACGCCTGGCCAACGGTGCCGAAGCTGTCGCCCGACACGGTCAGCGTGGGTGCGGTGTTGTCGATGGTCAGTGACGCAGTCGACTCGAGCCCGCTGGCGGTCACGCTCACCGTGTAGACGCCGTCGTCGTCCAGGCCCAGCCCGGACAGGGTCGCCCAATCGACCGTGGGGTTCTGGCCCGACACGTCGGGGGTGTCGTCACCGTTCAGGTCCCACGACCACGAGGCTCCGGCAGAACCGCCCGAGGCGCTGAGAACCAGCGAGTCTCCCTCAGACATCAGGTACGGCCCGCCCGCGTCTGGCGGGAGGGCATTGTTGTCGCTGCCCGGGCTGGATGGGCGCCCGGCGACTACGCCGTTGCTGGTTGTGGCGACCCAGCCGGCGCACCGTCCGCTGGCTTCGTCAGAGCCGGTCGGCTCCCAGCAGGCGCTGTCGTCGCCGTCGACCCCATTGGGGGTCAGCGAAACCGAAGTGGTCCCTGGCGCCAACGAAGCCCGATGTGTGTCGTCCCACATGTCCAATCCCGCTGGCGGAAGGTCGATAGCCGAGCCGGTGCCGAACACGACGATGTCGACCAGGTGGTTGTCGGCCTCGAGCAGCCACACGTCGTCGCCCGTGGCGCTGAGCTTCGTGGATGTGGACCCGACCGTGTACTCGAGGACATCGTCCGAGTCGATCACCGGGCTGGCTGCCGTCAGGCGGTTCAGCCATATGACCGCGTACGAGCCCGGCGCCAGCGTCGATGGCTGACCGCGGCTGTCGGTGGCCGGGAAGGTCCAAGCCAGGTCGCCGTCGAAGCCACTTCGGTAGTCGTCGTCCCACAGTTTCCAACCGGTCAAGTCGATGCTGGCGCCGCTGGTGTTGTAGAGCTCGACGAATTCGTTGTTGTCGAGGATCTGGTGCGGCATCACCTCGTTGATGACGATCGAGCCGGCCAAGTTCGATTCTGCATACAGCCCCACGACCAGCTCGATCGTCACCGATCCCTGCATGGCGGGTTCGCCGTCGTCGGTGGCTGTGACCTCGACGTCGTAGGTGCCCTCGGCGCCGTCGGCCGGTGTGCCCGACAGAACGCCAGTAGGCGATACCACAACCCCGCTGGGAAGGCCCGACGCAGCGAAGGTGACGTTGTCGCCGTCGATGTCTTGCCATGTGAGGGTCAGCGGGGTCATCGGCGTCTGCTCGGCGCCGAAGACCTGGCCGGGGTCGTCGACTGTCGGAGCGTCGTTGCCGGCGAGCACCACCAGGGTCACGGTCGCCTCGTTGGAGGTCTGGCCGGCCGAGTCGTCGAACGTGTAGGTGAACCCGGTTGTTCCGTGCCAGTTGCTAGGAGGCAGGTACTAGAAAGTTCCGTCGCCGTTGTTGGTCAGGGTGCCTTGGGGAGGGGAGGCGACGACGACGATTGTCGACGGGTCGAATCCCCCGTCTTCGGGGTCGCTGTCGTTGTCGAGAACAGACCCGGTGGTCAGGGGCACGTCCTCGTCCGTGGTGAACGAGGGCCCCGAGTCGGAAGCCGCGGTGGGTACCTCGTCCACGTCGGTGACGGACACCGTTGCGTTCGTGGTGGTCGTCGCCGAGCCGTCCGAGGCGCTGATGGTGAGGGTGTAGCTGGGCTGGGCCTCGAAGTCGACCGAGCCCGCCACGACGATGCTGCTTCCGCCCGCAATGGCAAATACGCCACCGGTGTTGCCGCTGGCGATGGACACCACGACGTTGTCGCCATCGACATCGCTGGCCGACACGCTCGCCACCACGGTGCCCGGCGCGGCGTTCTCGGTGACGTTGGGCAATGCCGAAACCGTGACCGTCGGCGTGTCGTTGACAGGCGTGACCGTCACGCTCACCGTCGCCGACACGGGCGAGTTGACTCCGTCGCTGATCGAGTACGAGAACTGGTCGGTGCCGTTGAAGTTGGCCGACGGCGTGTAGACCACACGATTGTTGGTGACTGCAGTCGAGCCGTTCTGCGCCCCCGACGCAGCCGTGACCGTCAAGGTGTCGTCGTCTGCGTCTTCGTCGTTGGCGAGAACGTCGATGGTGATGTTGGAATCCTCGGCGGCCGTCGCGGTGTCGCCTGCCGCGCTGGGGCGCAGGTTGGGAGCGGTGGTGGTTGTCGCAGCTGTCGTGGTTGTGGTCGTCGGCGCCGCAGTGGTCGTAGTCGCTGGCCTGGTGGTGGTCGTGGTCGTTGGCGCCGTGGTGGTCGTGGTCGTTGGCGCCGTCGTGGTTGTCGTCGTGGTCGTGGTGGTTGTTGGCGGCTCGTCGGCGCGGGGCAGATTGGGGGCGACGATCTCGATGGTCACGACCGCCGTCGACCGTTCGCCTTCGGAATCGACGATGGTGTACTCGATCGAATCGGTACCCACGAAGCCGGGCTCTGGCTCATACACGATGCGCCCGTTGACCAGCCGCGCGGTGCCGTTGGCTGGGCGACCGACCGATTCGATGGCAACCTCGTCGCCGTCGGCGTCGAAGTCGTTTGCGACGACGTCCAGGGTCGTCGAGCGTTCGGCCTCGCCCCGTACCCGATCGGCGCTGGCCCGTGGGGCGTCGTTGACCGCTTCGATAGTCAGCTCGACCTGACCCGCCGAACACTGGCCCTCGGGCAGGCACGCCTCGACCCCGATCGCGTCGGTGCCGTAATAGTCGGGCTCGGGTGTGTATTCACCGCTGACCTGCCACAGGCCGTCTTCGCCGCGGGTCGGCGAAGCGACTGCGTTGAACGACCCGTGCTGTGGGGTTCCCCACACCAGCGAAGGTTCGCCGGTGGCGTCGATGTAGACGGTCAGCGCGGCCGACTCGTCCTCGGCGAGCGTGACCGCAGCCTGGTGGACCTCGACGATCACCGGTGCCGCGTCGGCCGCATCTATGGGCGCGGCGCTGGGTACCACGCCCGTGACCACAGATACAGCGACGCCGGTGGCCGCCGCAGCGGTGGAACCACCCGACACCAGACCCGTTGCCAGCGGTATGTGGGCCTCTGCCGTGCCGAAGAAGTTGGCCAGCCAGGCCAGCGGGCCGCCGACGGCCCTGACCCGCCCCAGGCTGAGGTTCAGGAAGGCTCGCACCATCGCCGGGTCGAACTGGGTTCCAGAGCACTCGGTCAGCTCGTGACGGGCTGCCTCGGCAGACAGGGGCTTCTTGTAGCTGCGGGCGCTGGTCATGACGTCGTACGCGTCGGCCACGGCAACGATTCGTCCGGCGAGGCTGATGTCCTGCCCGCCGATCTTGTAGGGGTATCCCTTGCCGTCGTAACGGCAGTGATGCTGGTCTGCGGCGTGCACCCAGTCGCCCAGCCAGCCCCGAAGCGGCTCCAGGAACCGCATCGAGTTGCCGGGGTGACCCTGCAGAATCGCCCACTCCTCATCGGTGGGCTTGCGATCTGCGTTCAGAATGTCGGAAGGAACCGTCAGCTTGCCGACGTCGTGCAGCAAGGCCGCCCACCGCAGCTTGTTCATGTCGTCGGCGGAGAGGCCGATCTCCTCGCCGATCAGCTCCGAATAGGCCCTGACACGTTCCGAGTGGCCTCTGGTCAGGCGGTCGTGCTGGTTCAGTTCCTTCAGCAGCTGCACCAGGTACTCGCCGTGCAGGGTCTCTGCTGTCTGCTCGCCCCTAGCCGCTGCTTCTTCTATCGAGCGCAGCATTGCTCTGGAGTTCGAGCTGCGAAGTGTGGCCTTCGAGCGAGATGGGGCCTGGTCGGGGAAGACCAGGGTGAGCTTCATGAGGGCGACCAGGGGAGCAAACCGGCGCAGGAACCTGGTCAGCGCGTGGACGATCAGGTTCGCCGCAACGAACATGACGGCTGTCCAGATCCAGCGGTTGATTCCCAGTCGGTACGGGGGGATCAGCCACCCGGCCAGATACACAAACGCGGCCGCGGCCACGATGGGCAGCAGGAAGATCGCCACGCGCAGAGCGCGCGCAACGTTTGGACGCGCCTTCCACTGCTCGACCTTTGCAGTGTGGCGTTCGGTTCCCTGTGTGGGCCCCTTGGACGACACACGTTCCCGATCGGCGAAACCGGCCTGGGTGCAAGGAAACCCGACGCTTTTTGAACGAATGTTCAATGGCCTGGATTCGTTAAGAACTCGGCAAGGAGTCTTGTCGAAGGGTTAACGATCGCCCGAAGCGGAACGATCACACCAGCAAGGGCATTTCCATGTCTCGAAACCGGCCTGATTGGGCCGGGCAGACAAGGAGAGACAGATGAGCTTGTTCAAGGCGTTCGCACTGGCGGTTGTGCTGGCCGTGGGTGCAGCTGCGTGCGGCGACTCGTCCGACGACGCGTCGACCACCACCGAGACCCCAACCAGCCTCGCCCCGGCCCAGGACTCGACGGCTGACGAGATGGCCGATGACATGGCCGATGAGATGTCTGATGACGAGATGGCCGATGACATGGCTGACGAGATGTCTGATGACGAGATGTCCGATGACATGGCCGACGAGATGTCTGATGACGAGATGGCCGATGACATGGCTGACGAGATGGCCGATGAGATGTCTGATGACGAGATGGCCGATGACATGGCTGACGACATGACGGCGACCACGTTCACCATCCACATCGAGAACGTGTCGGAAGGGGCCGATGTGCCGACTCCCTTCGCCCCGGTCGTGGCCTACGCGGGTCACGGGCCGAACCCGATCTTCGCAGTCGGTGAGACTCGCAAGGCGGCCGGGCTCGAGGCACTGGCCGAAGACGGCGACCCTGCATTGCTCGCCGAGACCATCGGCGGCGTTGTTGGTGCGGTGCCAGACAGCGGCACCGAGCCAGGCCCGGCCTTGCCCGGCGACGGCTATCGCCTGTCGATCGAAGGCCACGAGGGCGACTCACTGAGCCTGGCGTTCATGTTCGTACAGTCGAACGACTGGATCTTTGCCATCGATGCACTGTCGCTCTACGAGGACGGCATGCCCATGGATGGTGACATCACCGACTACGTGATGATCTACGACGCCGGCACCGAGGCAGATCAGCCCATCGGGGAAGGCGCCGATCAGGCACCCCGCCAGGCCGGCCCCAACACCGGCGATTCCGACCCTGACGAGACCGTGCGCCTCGTGGGACCCGCCACCGGCCTGGTCCAGGTGACCATCCACGCCGGAGACATGATGGAAGACATGTCAGAAGAGGGCTGAGACCCAAATCGGAACGATTTCGGAACTCCGCGGGTTTGGGTGGTGTCTGGACCCGCGGAGTCCGATGATCGTGATGGTGACGACGATGGCCGAGATTGAGACGATGACAGCGCACGTTCTGGTGGTCGACGACGAACCGACCGTTCGCGCGGTCGTGGCCGAGTACCTGAGGCGCGACGGTGCCAGGGTGACCGAAGTCGCCGACGGCCGAGAAGCCCTTGCGGTGCTGGGAGCCGACCGGCCCGATCTGGTGGTCCTCGACGTGATGCTTCCCGAGGTCGACGGGTTCACCGTGCTGGAGAAGATCCGCAGCACCGGCGACCTGCCCGTGATCATGTTGACCGCTCGCACAGCCGAGAGCGACCGGGTCGCCGGACTCGACCTGGGTGCAGACGACTATGTCGTCAAGCCGTTCTCGCCCAGGGAACTCGCCGCCAGGGTCAGGTCGGTCCTGCGCCGCGTGCGTTCCGACAGCGGGGGAGTGGTGCTCGATCTCGGACGCATCGTCATAGACGAACCGGCCAGAGAGGTCAGAATCGACGGCGCTGCGGTCGAAACAACCCCGCGCGAGTTCGAACTGTTGGCCTACATGGCCAAACACCCCGGCCGGGCCTTCTCCCGTGGAGAACTTCTCGAGTCGGTGTGGCAGTCGTCGCCCGACTGGCAAGACCCGTCGACGGTTACCGTGCACGTGCGTAGGTTGCGACGGATAGTCGAGCTGGACCCCGACTCGCCCAGACACCTCCTGACGGTTTGGGGTGTGGGGTACAGGTTCGATCCAGCCGGAGGTCAGTGATGAAATCGTCGAGCGTCAAGCGGCTGGTCCTGGCCGGGGCCCTCGCAGCAACCTCCACGGCTCTGGTGGCTGTGTTCGTCGCCGCCGAGGCGATGTGGTTGTCGGGCTCAGAACGCAACCTGATGCTGGTGGTGTTGGTCGCAGCCTTTGCGCTGGCCGTGTTGGTGGCGGTGCGTGTCAGCCGCCCCCTGGTAGATGATCTGGGTCAGCTGGCCGACGCCGCCAGGCGAGTCGCCACCGGTGACCTGTCGGCCCGATCGGGCGTCGATCGGCGCGACGAGGTCGGCGCCACAGCCCGATCGTTCGACGACATGGTGTCCAGGCTCGAGCTGGCAGAGCGGCGCCGCGAGGCCGAAGAGGCCGAGCGCCGGCTGCTGTTCGCCTCGGTGGGTCACGATCTTCGCACCCCGCTTGCGGCCATTCGTGCCGCCGTCGAGGCGCTGCAGGACGGCGTCGCTCCTGACCCGGCGCGCTATCTGTCGGCAATCGGCCGCGATGTCGAGCACCTGGGGCGCCTGACCGACGACCTGTTGCTGCTTGCTCAGATAGATGCCGGGCGATTCGAACCGGGCCGCGACCTGGTCGACCTGGCCGAGGTCGTCGACGAGTCGGCCGAGGCGCTGCTGCCCACCGCCGCCGCCCGCGGCGTCGCTCTTTCGGTGGTGGTCGATTTCGAGGACACCTCATCGGTGTTGATCAGGGGAACCTCCCACGACCTGGGCCGCGTTGTGCGCAACCTGCTGGACAACGCGATCCGTCACGCGGGCACACCCGGTTCGGTGACCGTGACCCTGTCTCGGTCGAACGACCCTCAGCGCCCTGTGGTCAGCGTGGTGGTCATGGACGACGGCCCCGGATTTCCAGACGCATTCATCGGTCGGGCCACCGAAGCCTTCTCCAGGGCCGACGACAGCCGCGACCGGGCCAGGGGAGGCGCCGGGCTGGGCCTGGCCATCGCCCGGGGTGTGACCGAGGCCCACGGCGGCACCATCAGCATCGGCAGCGGGCCAGGCGGACGGGTAGCCATCTCGCTTCCAACAGCGTGAGACCGGGCCCCTGGGCCACAACATCTGCACTATTGCGATCGCTTGCGTCAACTTGGCGCTACCATCGTGGCTCGCCGCGGGTGTAGCTCAATGGCTAGAGCCCCAGCCTTCCAAGCTGGTTATGCGGGTTCGATTCCCGTCACCCGCTCTGATTCCCCATCGGGGCCAGGGCATCCACAATCGATCCACCTTCTGACCACAGAAAGTGCAGATCGACCTGGTCGAGATAGGTGAGCCGACCACCCGCAGTAATAGTGCAGCTCATTTTTGAATGATCGCTCAACTATGTAGCGGCCTCGTCGATTGATTCATTGGTCCGAGAGATCGGACCCAACGCATCAACTGCGATTGCCACACACACCGGATTCGGCCCTGCTTCGGCGGGGCCGAATCTGTTTTGTCGCTGCGGGCTCGCGCCCTTCGGGCCCTCGCCTCGCAGACTGGTCGGTCGCTCCTCGGCCCTGTTCTGTTGGTTCGACCCACGCCCTTCGGGCCCTCGCCTCGCAGACTGGTCTGTGCCCCTCAACACGGTCTTCGCCGCGTGATCGCGCCGAGTGGATAGACTCTCCCCCTTGTGAACATCCCTAGCGTGACCTCAAGAGTCGAGGACCTCGGCGACAACAAGGTCAAGATCAGTGTCGAAGTCGACGAGCAGACCTTCGAAGTAGCAGTTGACGCGGCCTTCAAGAAGATCGCCCGAGAAGTCCGTATCCCCGGATTCCGTCACGGACGTGTGCCCCGCAAGGTCCTCGAGGCCCGCATCGGTGTGGGCTATGCCCGAGCCGAAGCCATGGAAGAGGCCATGGGCGGCTACTACGCGGCCGCGGTCCGACAAGAGAAGGTCGACGTCGTCGGCCGTCCCGACATCGACATCACGGGCGGCGAAGAGTCGGGCCCACTCTCGTTCGATGCCACCGTCGAGACCCGCCCGGTGGTCGAGATATCGGGGCATGGTTCTCTGACGGTCGAGATCCCCTCGCCGCTGGTTCCCGAAGATGACATCCAGGAGCAGATCGATCGCATTCGTGCCCGGTCTGCCACCCTCGAGGACGTCGAGCGAGCTGCCACCAAGGGCGACTTCGTCACCATCGACATCGAGGGAACGGTCGACGGCGAGCCCCTGCCGGGTCTCAACGCCGAGGACTATTCCTATGAGGTCGGCAGCGGTGTCGTGGGCGACGAGCTCGACGACAACCTCGAAGGCGCCCAGGCCGGCGATGTCCTCGACTTCACCGCCGAGCACCCTGTGCAGGAAGACACCGTCATCGACTTCCACGTCGAGGTGAAGGTCGTCCAAGAGCGCGTCCTGCCCGAACTGACCGACGAGTGGGTCGACGAGAACACCGAGTGGGAGACCGTCGAGGAGATGACCTCGGCGCTGACCGAACGGCTCGAGAGCGCCGCGCTCACCCGCGCACAGCACGCTCTGCGCGAGAACGCAGCCGGCGCCGCTGGCGACCTGGTCGAGGGCGACATCTCCGAAACCCTCATCGAGGCCGAGATGTCAGAACAGCTCCAGCACCTCGGATACAGCCTCCAGGCCCAGGGTCTCAGCCTCGAGCACTGGCTGGCCTTCAACGGCAAGAGCCAGGAAGAGTTCTCCGACGATCTTCGTGAAGGCGCTGCCAAATCGGCTCGCGTCGATCTGGCACTGCGGGCGATCGCCACGGCCGAAGGCCTCGACCCCACCGACGATGATGTCGATGCCGAGATCGAGCGCATAGCGGCCCAGATCGGCGACAAGCCGGCCGTTGTCCGCCAGCGCCTCGACGAGGCCGACGGTCTCATGTCAGTGGTTGCAGACCTCAAGAAGCGGTCGGCCCTCGAGTGGTTGATCGAGCACGTCGCTATCGTCGACGAGGAGACCGGCGAGTCGATCGACAGATCACTCCTTGACGATCCCCAAGACGAGTCGACCGAACCTTCAGACGACACCTCCGACGAAGAGGGCGACGAGTCCAGCGAATGAGCCAGAAAGCCGAGTGAGAATGAGCTACATCATCCCCAGCGTCATCGAGCAGACCAACCGGGGCGAGCGCTCGTACGACCTCTACTCGAAGCTGCTGAAGGAGAACATCATCTTCCTCGGCACCCCGATCGACGACGGCGTTGCCAACGTCGTGTGCGCCCAGTTGATCCACCTCGAGTCCGAGAACCCCGACCGCGACGTCAACATCTACATCAACAGCCCCGGTGGCGACATCACCGCGTTGTTCGCGATCTACGACACGATGCAGTACATCAAGAACGACATCGCCACGATGTGCCTCGGCCAGGCTGCTTCCGCGGCTGCGGTGCTGCTGGCTGCCGGCACGCCGGGCAAGCGGCTCGCCCTGCCGCACGCTCGCATCCTGTTGCACCAGCCCTATGGCCAGGCGATGGGTCAGGCCACAGATGTCGAGCTGGCAGCCCGCGAGATCGAGCGCATGCGCAAGCTCCTCGAGGAGATCCTCGCCGAGCACACCGGTCAGCCGGTCGACCGCATCCACGGCGACACCGAGCGCGACTTCGTGATGGACGCCGCGCAGGCTCTCGAATATGGCGTCATCGACGAGGTCATCAGCCGCCGAGGCGTGGTCGACAACGACGGCCCCATCCGCGCCGCCTGACACGAACGCGACACACTCGGTCCAGCACCCGGTCGGCGAACGCGACATACTGGCCGATGCGGAGCTGACCAGTAACCACCATCGGAGGCAGGGACACCAACGTGGCGAAATTCGGAGAAGGCGGCGAGCTGCTCAAGTGCTCGTTCTGCGGCAAGTCGCAGAAGCAGGTCAAGAAGCTCATCGCGGGCCCCGGCGTCTACATCTGCGACGAGT
>JAGQSP010000769.1 GCA_020439485.1 Acidimicrobiales bacterium
GGCCCCGCACAAGCATTCGCGCCGTTGCCGACGGCGATAGCTGTGCGGGCTGAGAGTCGTGACCGGTTCGGTACGACTCGTTGCACGCTGTCGTAGAGGGCGGGGTTGAGTAGGAGTGGGACGTCGGCGTCGTCGAGGAGGCTGTCGATTAGGCCGGTGTCTCCGAGTCTCAGTCCGAGTCCGATATGCATGATCCGGGCCTTTTCAGTAGAGAACGATGATGTTGTCGGCGGTCTTGTTCGCCGACAGGATCTGCTTGGGGGCGATGTCGTATACCTGGCCGGTGCGGAGGTTTCGGAACGGGCAGGTTGTGTCACCGCCGGGACCGTCGAGCACGACATCGAGGTCGCCGCCGGTGCCGATGTAGAGGCCTCGGGGCCGGAACGGCAGATCGGTGTCGAGATGGGCGGGCTGGAGCGGGTAGCCCGATGGTGCCGGGTCTGACATGTCCGGTGAGGTGTGTTCGTGTCGTTGGGGGGTGGCCATGGTGGGGCTCCTTTATTGGGCTTGGAGTAGTGCTGCGAGACGGGCGTATGAGGCGGGCAGGTTGGGGAACGTCACGCCGACACCGCCCGCTGTGGAGGAGAACGGCATCCAGAACGGGATTCCGAGATCTGATTGGGCGGATCGTGTCTGCCACCAGTCGAACCAGGCCTGCACGGCGTCGGGGTCGTCGTGGCACCAGGCGGCCTGTTTCGCTACCGATTCGGATGTGAGTCCGGTGCCTGGTGATCCTTCGCCCATGCCGACGGGGTAGCCGAGGTTGTGTGCCCAGTCGAGGATCTGGTCGATTCGCCAGTTGCCGTCGGTGATCGATGTCCACATGGCGGCCCGGCCAGCAGCCGTCAACTTGTTGCTGGGGTTGTCGGGTCCGAACGGGCCTTCGGGGGTGATGTGGGCTGTTGGGCCTGGGGCTTTGTCGAGGTAGACGTTGATGGAGATGGTGTCGTAGTAGGTGCGGCCTTTGACGGTGGATTGTTCGTCGATGAAGAAATCGGCGGGGGTGCAATCTCTCGAGTTGCGTTTCGCGAGCGAGAAATCGGTGAACACCCGGTCGCGTTGAGCTGCGGTGAGTTCGCCGTAGATGGTGTCGATGGCGTGTTTCGTCATCGCTTGCCATGAGGCGATGTTCACGGCGAACGGGGCTTGGCCTTGCCAGTTGCCGTTGAGTTCTTGGCCTGGGACCTGGATGAAGATGTAGGGGATGCCGCCTTCGAGGCCGGTCCGTAGGGCTTGGCCCATCTTGATGAGTGACGCGTCGTGGGTGCCGGCGGTGACTTCGTCGTAGGCGTCGGCTTGGGCTGCGGGGTCGGTGTCCGGGCGGCCGTTGACCCGGGGTGTGTCGTCGAACGTGTGGATGGAGAACAGCGCCCACTGGGTCGGGTCGAGCAGGGCGTGATATTTGATGTAGTTCGACACGTGTGACGCGGCGACGGTGATCGAATTGTCTGATGGGGCGGCCATGTAGTGGGAGCCGACGAGCCGGTTGGTTGGAAGGCCGAGCTCGGCGAGGCGGGTGGTGGTGTTCGCCGGGAGGTTGCCTGAGTACCAGCCGAGGGCGTCGTTCAGGGTCTGGTAGGTGGGGACGATCCCTGATCCTGTGCCTCCGCCGGAGGGGGGCGGGTCGGTGGGTGTGGTTTCGTTCGCCAGGGTGAATTCGGCGGTGACGAGTTCGACGGTGGCGCCTCGGGTCACTTTCGCTGCGATCCAGTGGGTGCCGTTGGTGTTCGTGCCGGTCGTTTGCGCGGTGAGTGGCAGTGACAGGGCGGCGATTGCGTCGGTGGTGAGCCGCCGGCGGAACACGGCGGCGCCGTACACGGTCGCTGCGATCGCACTGAACCCCGAGGCCGTCTGGGCGATGGTGACGTTGTGTGGGGCGTCGGTGTCGACAACGGTTGTGGACGTGTCTGCTTCGACGAGGGTGCCGTCGATGTAGAAACCGTGGTTTGTTGGCCCGAACGCTGCCGCGGCAACAAACCGGGTGTCGTATTCGATGTTGTCGCCGTTGTCACCAACGGAAGGGGCGTCTGTGTTCGGGTCTTCGAGACGGCCGAACACCTGCGGCAGCGTGTCGTTACGCAGGATCTGCGGGCCGAGATCATCGGCGTCGGTCGCCGAGATGAGACGGCCCCAGCCGCCCGCACCGGATCCGATTTCGGCGTCGATGACGAGGGTGAGACCGTCGCTGTTCGTGTAGTTCCCGGCTGTAGGGTCGCCGACCAGTTCGAGCCGGTCATCGGTCCCGTCAGTATCGATCGTTGTGGGGGTGTTGTCGTCGCCGACGGTGCGGCCCGGTGACCCGGTAGCGGTCGGGCGGACGATTGTCCACGTGTTCCCTTGCCCGTCGACAGCTTCACCGCCGGCGGCGAGCGTGTCGAACAGGTCCCGGTCGACAGGCAGCTCGGCGGCGAGAGGCCCGTCAGCGGCTGTGGTGCTGCGGATCCGGGCGGCGTAGATCTTCTCGTCGAGCGCCCACAGAGCACCAGCCGCAGGCAGGTACAGGGTGGTGTCGGATGTGAATGGCACCCCACCGGGGACCGGGTCTCCGACCGGGGTCCATGTGACTCCACGGTCAACGGATTGTTCGAACACGGTTTCGGTGCCGTCGTTGGAGATCGCGATGAAATGGGGTGCCCGGTCGGCTGGGGCGGTGACCGTGACGGTCGCTTCGATGTCACCGAACATCGGCGTGTAGGAGGCGAGTGGCCGTTCGGACGCCATCTCGAGTTCGACACGCCACACCGTCGCAGCGGGGATCGGGTTCGGCACAGACAGGCCTGCGGGTGTGCCGACAGTGCCGGAGCGGATCAGCCACGCCGGGCCGTGCTTGTCTTCGTGGAGGAACGGTCCTGCGGGCTGGTGGGTCCAACCTGCCGCCTGGCGGACACTGATGTTGACGACGTTGGGGTACAGGCCCTGTTCGCTGTCGTAGGCGTTGGGGTCGGCAACAGCGAGACAGTCCGGATGGCTCGTCGATCTGGCGACCACGGTTGACCATGTGCCGTACGAGGCTGCGGGTGTGGGGGCGTCATCTGGGGCGAAAGCGATCGTGACGGTGTTCGCTGTCGCGCCTGATGATGGGGTGACGGTCGCTGTGCCGCTGCTGCCCGCTGTGGCCTGTTCGGCCGACACGATCGATCCGACGACAACACCACCGGGCGGGGAGGCCTGTTCAGCGATCTTGGTGCCGCCACCCGACCAGGTGTGGGTGCCCTGGTTGTTTGACCCGGCGAACCGGATCACTCGCCGGTTCGCTCCGCTGGTGGTGACCGCCGGGGCGGTGTTCGACGCAGCGAACGACGACTGGTCGATCGTGGTGGCGGCGCCGAGGTTCGCTGCCCACGCCACATAGTCTTCTGGGGCGCCGAGCCCGACAACCGGGTTGGTTTCCGAGCCCGACGCCGCGGTCTTCGACCAGACACCGATGATGGAGCCGTCACCGTTCTGTTCGCCGAGTTTCGTCCACCCTGACGGGTTCGTGAACGCTACCGAGCCGCCGTTGTCGGCGGCGACGAACAAGACCAGCAGATCGCCGGTCGAGTGCGCCGGCAGGGTTGCTGTTGCCTGGGAGCCGCCCGTTTCGGAGTCATCGAACCCGACCGTGCCCAACGTGACCGTCGGGGTTGTGCCGGCCCCGCCAGACCCTCCACCTGGTGGGGTGACACCGACTGGTACGGCAACGATCGATGAGCCAACCCAATGGTTGGTGTTCGAACCGGTGTAGGAGCAGTCGCGGGCCGAGGTCGATGACGTTTCGGTGGTGGCGTAGACGACGAGGGCGCCGTGGCCGGCGGGGCGTGTGTCGTCGA
>JAGQSP010000105.1 GCA_020439485.1 Acidimicrobiales bacterium
CTGGCCGGGGCCGCCCTGGTCGCCACTGCAATTCCTGTCATGTGGTGGGCGCTGTCTGGCGGCTCCAAGAAAGAGGCCTCGCGCCACCTGCAGAGCGCAACCACCGTCGACCTGCACCAGCTGCTGTTGACCCGGTCCGCAGAAGAGCGTGTGGTAGGGCCGATCGCGGCGGCGATAGCCCGCAAGGTC
The DNA here is from genome assembly GCA_020439485.1 of Acidimicrobiales bacterium. GTDB lineage: Bacteria > Actinomycetota > Acidimicrobiia > Acidimicrobiales > Poriferisodalaceae > JAAETH01. The sequence continues at coordinate 190 of JAGQSP010000105.1, forward strand.
AGGCGCTTCAGCCCCGCCGGCATGATCGCCAGCCTCGACCGCAAGGTGGCCCTGGCCGGATCGCCCACGGCCTGGCCGGTCGAGCGGGTACTGACAGCCAAGCTCTTGTTGGGCATGGTTTCGGTGGCTTTGGCCCTGGTGACGCTGCTTGGCGGGTTGACCACCACCAACGTCGTCGTCGCCGCAGTAGTGGTGCTGTTTGGGTATCAAGCTCCAGATCTGATGTTGAGCCGAACTGCCGAAGCCAGGCAGGACATCATTCGCCGGTCGCTGGCCGACGCAATCGACCAGGTCACCATCAGCGTCGAGGCCGGGCTGGGGTTCGACGGAGCCATCGCCCGCTATGCCGAAACCGGTACCGGGCCACTGGCCGAAGAGTTCTTGCGCGTGCTCCAGGACATCCAGTTGGGCTTGGCCAGGCGCGAGGCCTTCGACTCGCTGCTGGCCAGAACCGACGTCGACGACCTTCGCCGGTTCGTCCTGGCGCTGCGCCAGGCAGACGAGCACGGCATACCGCTGGCCCAGGTGCTTCGGACCCAGGCGGGTGAGCTGCGCGAGCGCCGCCGCCAGCGAGCCGAGACCAAGGCCGCTGCAATACCTGTGAAGGTCATCTTCCCGATGATCGTGTGCATCTTGCCGACGCTGTTCATCATCATCCTCGGGCCTGCCGTGTTCCGCATCGCCGACACCTTCGGCGGCTGAGCTATTCGCGTTCTCCAGGAATCGTTCTTAGGTGCCGATGGACTTGTCATGAGCACCCACACCATCAGGCGCGGCACGGTGCTTGCGGCGTGCATGGCAATGGTGGCCACCTTGGCGGCCGTCAAACCCGCAGCTGCTGCGCCTTTGCAGTGCGCCGACTTGAGACTGGATCAGCTGACCCACGGTGTTCCGGTCTTCGACGTCACCGACATGGCGATCGCTCCTGACGAAACCGTCGTCATGTGGGTGGGCGCTGCGGGCTACCGCCACTTCATCGGGCTGAGCGGCGCCGAGCCCGCACCTGCAGCTCGTTTCGATGGCACCGCCTGGTGGGGAACGATCAATCCGATACTGGCCGACGGTGAATCGATCGTGGGCATCAGTTGGACTGCGACCAGTCAGGGCTACTGGATGTTCACCTCGGCCGGGCGTGTATTTCCGTTCGGCGATGCGGGGTTCTTCGGCGACCTGGAGCAACTGGATGTGGTGCCGGCCCTGCCCGTGAAGGGCGGGGTGGCCACCGTGGCCGGCGATGGGTATTGGCTGTTCGCCGAAGATGGCGGCATTTTCGCCTTCGGTGCCGCCGGTTTCCACGGAAGCGTGCCGGGTGCGCTCGCCGGCACCGGCGCCCAACTGGCCGCACCCATAGTTGGCATGGCCCCATCTTCCACCGGTGAGGGGTACACCATGGTTGGCGCAGACGGAGGAATGTTCGCCTTCGGTGATGCCCCGTTCATGGGGAGCCTTCCCGGTATGGGCGTCACCCCCGACGAACCGATCGTCGACATGATCGCCAGCCCTGGCGGATATCTGCAGTTGGGCGCGGACGGCGGCACCTTCTTGTTCGGCAACGCTCAGTTCCAGGGATCGATCCCGTTCGGAGCCAGCTGTGGGCGCATCTCGTACTGGCCAGGCGTTGGCGCGGTGTCACTGTCTGGCCTCGACTTTCTGGGCGCTGACGTGTTGGCCACCAACGACGGCTACATCCTGACCGACACCCAGGGCTGGGCGTATCGCTTCGGCGAGGCCGTGGAGGTGCCCAGGTCTGGCGCCTGAGCCAGGGGCTGTGCTTGAGCGATGGTGTGGTGAGCCGACCGGATCGCCAGACTGGTGAGAGCTCATGGCGACGAAGACCTGCAAAAACCCTGCGTGTGACGACCGTGCCTGGTGGGCCGGCTTTTGTCGCCTCTGTTTTCAGACCACCGGCGCTGCCGAGAGGGTCGCAGAACAGCGGGTGGCCGAAGAGGTTGCAGCGCGGGAGGCTCGCCGCGCCGCAGAGCGACAGCGGGTTGTCGATGCGCTTCGCCGGTTTGGGGACGAGGGCCGACTACCTTGGTGGGAAGTGTCAGAGAAGCTCAACGCGGCCGGGTTGAAATGGGAGGGTCGCAGGTTCACACCCGCGCTGGCCCGCGGCCGATACCTCGACATGACAGCCGCCGAATGGGAGTAACCAGACCCGCCCGCACCATCTGGTCGCCCGATCTGTTGCCCGTCACCCTGGCCAATGTCACGGTGATGGCGCTGGCGGCCTTCGACGGCTTGGCGGTGGTGGGCGCGTTGCCCTCGATAACCGAAGACCTCGGCAAGGTCGCCCTGTCGCCCTGGGTGCTGACCTCGTATCTAGCCGTGTCGGCCGTTGCCGGCATCGCGGCGGGCCCGGCCATAGACGCGGTGGGGGTCAGGCGCACATTCAGGGTCACCGTCGTTTGGTTCCTGGTTTCAAGCATCCTTGCCACCATCGCCCCAACCATGGAGACGCTGATAGCGGCCCGCGTCCTGCAAGGCCTGGGCGGTGGGCTCGTGATCTCCGTGGTTCTGGCTTCTGTGGGTCTCGCCTACGAGCCCGAGCTGCGCCCGCGCGCATTCGCCGCCAACTCGGTGGTGTGGGGAATCATGGGGTTCGGCGGACCTGCCCTGGTGGGTCTGGTGCTGGCGTTCGGCGACTGGCGCTGGATATTCGGGATACAGATACCGCTGACCTCGCTGGCCCTGGCGATGGGCTGGAATCGTCTGCCCAGCACCCGCGAACGTCCCCAGCGAATCGAGACCGATTGGGTCGGCATCGGGTTCGTGGCCCTGTTCGTCTTTGCGTCGATCCTGGCCACGTCGCTGCTGGGGGTTTCGGCTCTGGGAGCCGCCGCGGGTGCAGTGGTAGCGCTGGTTTCAGCCGTGGCCTATTGGCGGCACTCGGGACGCGAACCCGAACCAGTGCTGGCCAGACAGCACCTGGTCAGCGACCCGATGTGGCGAATCCACCTTTCGGCGGGCCTGATAATGATGGCCGGAATCAGCGACGCGTACCTGCCGCTGTACGCCCAGGCGACTCGAGGCTGGTCGGAGTCGGCCGCCGCCTTCACGGTGCTTTTCGTAACCGTCGGCTGGACCGGCGCAGCGATCGTGATGTCTCGCCTCCTGGACAGAATCGACGAGGTCGATGGCATCGCCATCGGAGGCTTCTTGATCGTGCCGGCAACGTTTTTTGCCGCCCTGGGGTTGTGGTTCGACTGGCCGTTCCCCGTCATCCTGGCGGCCTTCTTCGCCATGGGTATGTCGTTGGGCGCACTGACCAACGCTGGCCTCAGCTTGTTGCAGTCGACCAGCGCCAGCAACGAGATGGGCCGCACCAACTCGGCCCATCAGTTCATCCGGTCGATGGCCATCACCTTCGCCGTTGCGGTGGGCGGCGCCGTCTTGTTGTGGGTGGTTGGCAACCAGGTGGGTGACGTAGAGGTCGTTCGCGACCTGTTGGCCGGTGAAGACATAGCGGTGGGCGCCGATACAGCGGCGGCGATCGGCGATGGACTGGCGGCCGTGTTGACGATCTCGGTGGTGCTGGCGATCGGGTGTTTCGCGACCACCCAGAGCTTGCGCAAGGCGATGCGATCCCAGAACTAGCCTTGACCTCGTGACGCACGGCTTCAGTTCCGACCTCTGCATCGTTCGCGGTGGGGGCGACCTGGCGTCTGGCGTGGTTTGGCGGCTGGTTGCTTCGGGTTTTCGCGTGGTGGTGCTCGAGTTGCCGCATCCGTTGACCGTCAGGCGCACCGTGTCGTTCTCGACAGCTGTGCTGGACGGCCGCGTCGAGATCGAAGGGTTGGCCGCCGTTCTGCACAACGACTTCGCGTCGGCAGCCTCGGCGGCCGACGCGAGCGCTGTATCAGTGGTTGTGATGCCCGAACTGCCCGGCGACCACGGGGCCTTTGCCGTAGTCGATGCTCGCATGGCCAAGCGCAACATCGATACGAACATGGGCGATGCTCCGTGTGTGGTGGCCTTGGGGCCGGGGTTCGAGGCCGGTGTCGATTGCCACGCCGTGGTCGAGACCAATCGGGGGCATCATCTGGGGCGGGTGTTGTGGGCAGGCTCGGCCGAGCCTGACACCGGAACCCCAGGTGTGGTCGAAGGCCGTGGAGCCGAGCGCGTGGTCAGGGCGCCCGCCGACGGCGCTGCCGAATGGAACGTGGCCATAGGCGAGCGGGTGGCGGCCGGCCAGTGCATGGGCTACGTGGCCGGTCAACAGATGTCGGCACCGTTCGAGGGTGTTGTGAGAGGCCTGATCGCCCCCGGTACGCAGGTGTGGACAGGGCTCAAGGTCGCCGACATCGACCCCCGACTCGACACCGACTGCTACGAGATCTCCGACAAGGCGTTGGCCATCGGCGGCGGCGTTGTCGAGGCGCTGTCGGTGTCGCTGCGCCGCCATCGGGCCTGACCCGTGGAAGTCTTCGCTGTGTCGCGAGCCGCCGAGGCTCTGAACCTGGGTTCGCACGAGCATGTCTCGCTGGTTGGCGGCGGTGGCAAGACGACCCTGTGGCACGCCATTTCGGCGGGTCTTAGCGGGTCTGTGGTGCTGACCACCACCACCAAGATGGGAGCAGACCAGCACCGCGGCCTGCCCTGGCTGTTGGCGCCCAGCGACCAGCAGGTCCGCGACGCCCTGGCCGAGCACCAGCGGGTCATCGT
>JAGQSP010000106.1 GCA_020439485.1 Acidimicrobiales bacterium
GTGTTGCTCGATGTGCCTGGTGGCACCTACTGGCAGCGGTGGGTCGACTTCGTCGTCGACGAACTCGAAGGCGGGGGCATGATCAACCCCCTCGACCACACCCTCTACACGATGACCGACGACGTCCAGGTCGCCTGCGATGCGGTGACGTCGTTCTGGCACAACTATCACTCGATTCGTTATGTGGGCGACCGCCTGGTGGTGCGGATGCAGCGCCGCATCCCAGACGAGGCCATTGACGAACTCGGCGACCGGTTCTCGCACCTGCTCGACAGCGGCCGTTTCGAGCGGTCAAAACCGCTGCGACCCGAGGTGATCGACGAAGACTTCGTCGATCTTCCCCGAATCGCTTTCAACTACGGTCGCCGCCACTACGGCAAGCTGCGCGGCCTCATCGACGTCGTCAACCGCTACTAGGAGCATTCACGCGAACCCGAAGGGTTCAAGTGAAGATCACCTGGGCGCCCTCCGACAGTTCGATGAAGTCGGTGGCGGTGATGATGTCGCTGACCTCGTCGGCCAGGTCGTCTTTGGTGTAGCCCATCATGTCGACCGACATCTTGCATGCCCACAGCTGTCCGCCCGCGGCCTCGATCATCTCGATGAACTCGGGGATCTCTGGGACTTCCAGGTCGTGGATCTGCTTCTTCATCATCTTGGTGGCCATCGCCGTCATGCCCGGCAATCCGGCCATGCCCTGGGGCATGTGGAACCGGCCGCCTCCCGGAGGATGCATGGCGGTGTTGCCCATCCAGGTGAACTGCAGGTCGTGCATGTGCTTCTTGGTCACTATGTCGAGGCCCCAGAAGGTGAAGAAGATGTGGGTCTCGATGCCCTCCATCAGGGCGGCGTTGGCCATCACCAGCGACGGATAGGCCATGTCGAGGGTGCCCTTCGAGGCGATGAAGCAGATCTTGCGATCGCTGTCGTCGTCGCCGAAATCGGGAACCAGTGGCTTGTCAGACATTTCGGATCCTTTGGATCGGTTGAAGGCTGAGTTCAGACGCAACCGTGCGGCTTGGGTACGCCGGCGATGTAGGACATCTTCTTGGCCGGCTTCTTGGGGAACAGCTGGAACAGTTGCTTGGTCGGCACACCGCCGACGTTGGCGACACGGCGAAGCATCGGGGTTTCGCCCTGCTCCTTGTAGTCCTCGCGGAGGAACTTGATCACCGGCCAGTGGTCTTCGGTCATCTCGATGCCGATGTTGGCCGCCAGTTCCTTGGCGATGTCTTCGTTCCACTCTTCGTATTCGGTCATGAAGCCCTCGTCGTCGACGTGGACCTCAACTCCGGCGATGGTGGTGGTGCTCATTTCTTGTCTCCTGTTTCGATAGTGGGGCGGGTGGGGTCGACTTCTGAAACGACGCCCAAGGTGTTGAGTGCACGGCCGAGGCCCTTGCGGATCTCGGGGTCGCGCATGCGCTTCAGAAGCTGGAAGAAGCTGGGAGCCTCGGCCGGCTCGAGTTGCATCTGCGCCTGCTGATGCTGCACGGCTTCGATCATGCGATACAGGACCGCCATGATCTCGGGCTGGGTCAGTTCCTTGACGGTGTTCAGGATCAGCACGACGTTGTCGCCCAGTGCCTGCACATCGTCTTCGGTGAAGTTGGTGACGACCTCGTCCACCACTCGCATCCCGCCCTTGGCAAAGGCGAAGTAACCCTTCTGGTCGGCCTCGACCAACCGGTCGGTGGCGAAATCCATCACCTGGTCGCTGAGAGGCCACATGTCCGATGCCAGCTCGGCGAACACCTCGAGGTATCCAAGCGCCTGGTCGAGTATCGGAGCCACCCGAACCACCCGGCGAAGCAGCTGGGCGAAGTCGGCGATCTCGACGTCGGCGCTGAGCTCGTCGAGCTCTCGGCTGACCACTTCGAGGAAGTCGCCGGCGATGGGCATGGCGTCGGCCTGTAGCTCGGTCCACATCTCGCGGCGCCGTTTGGCCTGCATGGCCTCGTCGGCCAGGAATGCGACCTGTTGGGTCAATACGTCGATCTTGGCTTCCAGCTCGGCGATCGACGGAGCTTGCGCCACGGTCATCGCAGGTCCTCCCTGACCTTGCCCGCCATCGACATCAGGGCCGGGATGGGCATGGCCTTGCCTTGCAGCAGGACGTTCCAGTAGATCCACTTGAACATCAGCTTGCCCCAGTGGTTTGCCTCGGTCTCCTCCAGCAGCGAGAACGGGCCTATTCCTGGCAGCGGGTACTTGCCCGGCAGGGGCTCGGTGTCGTAGTTGAAGTCGATCAGCAGGCCCTTGCCGTGGCCCGACTCGATGAAGCAGTTGGCGTGGCCGTCGAAGACCTCGCGCATCGGCTTGCCCTCGATGTAGTCGA
>JAGQSP010000107.1 GCA_020439485.1 Acidimicrobiales bacterium
ATGCAGGCCATCGGTTGCCTGGGCATGCGGGCGTGCCACACCGACAACTGCCCGGTGGGAATCGCCACCCAACAAGAACACCTGAGGGCACGTCTCGATGTCGAACAATCGGCAGCGCAGCTAGCCAGTTTCTTGACCTCGTCGGTCGAGCTGATGAAGGTGCTGGCCCGCGCTTGCGGCCACGACAGCCTCAGCGACTTCGAAGCGAGCGACCTGACGACCTTCGACCGCGACATGCACTTCCTGACTGGCATCGCCTTCGGTGGGGTCGGGATCTGAGACGATCGGGAAGGCACGACCGGCCTAGGTTGTTTCTAGATCCATGTCACCGAACTCGATGCCGCGAAATGCCCGAGCCGAAGCACGCGAGGTGGTGGGCCCGCAGTTCGAGCCGGCCGTTCTGGAACCATCACCGCCTGCTGTGGGCATCGGCCCACACTTCGCCGACGACCCCGTCGCCGTGCACGGTGGGCGCCTGACGACGTTGTCTCCCACCGGGGCACCGGGAACTGTTTCGTGGAACCAGTTCGTCGAGACCAGGCCCGACCTGGCCAACTGGGTCAGCCGGCGTTGGCTTGGCGGAACCCGCCGATTGCCGCCGGTGCCCGACTCTCTCGTCACCACCCGCCTCGCGCTTCACCGCCTGGCGGCCTACGTGATCGCACCGGCTCGCCACGCCGCCAACGGGAAATTCGGCCTGCGGTGGACACTGGACGGGTTCGGCACCCCCTTCTTCGGCGAAGACCGTCAAATTCGGGTCGCGGGCAACATGCTCATCGACCAACGGGGTGCCAGCGTGGCCGAGGTCGAGATGACCAGCCTCGCCGCTGCGGCCAACTTCCTGGGTACCGACATCGATCCCGATACCGCCGCCGAACACGACAGCCCACCGGTTGGCGACGTCGACGAGGTGCTCGACATCGACCCCGCGGCCGCCGATTTTCTGGGCCAGTGGTACGGCATGGCGTTTGCGGCTCTGGAGGCGCTGCGAGCCGACAGCGACACCGTCGACCCGAGCCGCCCCCAGCTGTGGCCTGGTCACTTCGACCCCGCAATCGAGGCGGGCGACGAGAATCACCGGGCCAGCTATGGGGCCTCGCCAGGCGACCAGAGCATCGAGGAGCCCTACCTGTACGTGTCGGCGTGGTGGCCAGACCGGCTCGATCTGGACACGTCAGACCCATTCTGGAACGCACCCGGTTTCGCCGGCCGAGTGTTGCGCGTCGCAGACTTCGACGGCGAAGACCACGTCGAGGTAGCCCTGCAGTTCTGGTCTGCCACCCGTGATGCGCTCGACGCCACCGCGGTGAGCAACCCATGATCGAAATAGGCGACCGCGTCGGCGATGCGGTGCTGTTCGACAGCTCGGGACACAGTCGCTCACTGGCGGAGCTGACCTCACGCCGAACGCTGCTGATCTTCCATCGCCACCTGATGTGACTGCCGTGCCAAGAGCACCTGATCGCCGTGAGCGATCGTCTGGAACACTTCGCCGAAGTAGGCGTAATGGCGGTTACGTTTGCCGAGCCCGAGCGGTTGGCCGCCCACGAACAACACCTGGGGATCGGGTTCCCGGTCTATGCCGACCCTGGACGTGAGCTATACGGCCGCTTTGGGCTCGGCAGGGGCAGCGTCGCAGACATCTGGAACGTGGGAACGCTGAAGCTGTATGCGCGGCTGCTGCGAAGCGGGCGGCGTCTGCGCAGGCCGACCGAGGACACGCGTCAGCTGGGCGGCGATTTCGTTGTCGACGCCGACGGCACGCTGGTGTGGGGCCACTGGCCCCGGTCGCCAGACGACAGGCCCAGCGTCGATGACCTGATAGCTGCGGTACGGACGGCCAGATGATCGACGCCCTCCTTCGCTCGGCCTATGCGCCGGCGGCCACCACCGTTGGTCGCTGGCTGCACCGCCGATCGGTGCGACCGGCCCAACTGACCGTCGCCGGCCTGCTGCTTGGACTTGGCGCAGCCGCCGCAGCCGCGGTCGGGTTGTGGCTGGTGGCGTTGGCTGCGCTGCTGGTCTCGAGGGTGTTCGACGGACTCGACGGTGCCGTCGCGCGCCTCGAACGCACGTCGGCCGCGGGCGCCTTCGCCGACCTGGTGGCCGACTTCGTCGTCTACTCGGGGTTCGTGGTGGCAATCGCAATCCGCGTACCCGACGCTCGCCTGGCATCGGTGGTGTTGCTGGCGGCCTACTGCGTTTCGGTAACCGCGTTCTTGTCGTGGGGGTCGCTGACAGCGAACTCCGCCAGGGGTGGCGGCCTGGAGATCGCCGACGATCGCACCGTGCGCTTCGTGTCGGGGCTGGCCGAGGGATTCGAGACCATCGTTGCCTACTCGCTGGTGTGCCTGCTGCCCCAACACGCGACCACGATCTTGTGGATATTCGCCGGCATGGTGTGGTTCACGGCCGCGCAACGGACCGTGTTCGGGCTCCGCGAGCTGTCCTAGCCGGCGGTTCGAGGCTTGTCGATCGAGCGGAGCACGGTCAACAACCTCGAGCTGAGGCGGGTGACCTTGGGGTCGAAGTACCGGGCCCTCAGCACTTCATCGGCCGCTCGGCTGGGACCCTCGGAAAAGGTCGGGTAGGCGTGAACGGCCGAGGACACGTCGTCGACCCTCGCTCGCTGACGGATCCAGGCGACGATCTCGGCGATGCTCTCGCCCGCAGCCGGACCCACGATGGTCGCCCCGACCAGCCTGCGCTTGGGGTCGGCGACCAACTCGACCCATCCTTCGGTCGACGAGTGCGTGATAGCCCGGTCCAACTTGGAATGATCGAACCGCTGCACAACGGCCTTGCCAGGCCATCGAAGCTCGGCCATCGATGCGTCGATACCTACTCTGGCGACCTCAGGGTCGGTGAAGACCGCCCACGGAATCGATTCGCTGTCGAAGCGGCGACGGGTGCGCAGCATCGAGTTCGTCACAACCAGCCGGGCTTGATTGGCCGCAACATGGGTGAAAGGCATCAGGCCGGTGACGTCGCCTGCCGCAAAGATGCGGTCGCCCGTGGTCGCCATGAGGTCGTCAACCAACACATGGCCACGCGGCCCCACCTGCACGCCCACGTCCTCGAGACCGAGGCCGGACGTGTTGGGTGTGCGCCCCGCCGCCACCAGGACCCGATCGAACTCGACCCGCCGCCCGTCGTCGAGGGTGGCCACAGAACCCGACCCCGCGGCCGCCACGGAAACAACCCGGGCACCGGTCAACACGCGCATCCCCTCGGCAGCGAAGCGATCGGCCAGCGCCCGCCCGACGTCTGCATGTTCACCGGGCAGAAGGTGCCCGAGAGCCTCGACCAGCGTGACGCTGGAGCCCAGCCGGGCGAAGGCTTGTCCCAGCTCGCAGCCAATCGGACCGCCACCCAGAACCAGCAGCCTCGTGGGCAACGAGTCGAGATCCCAGACGGTGTCAGAGGTCAGCGGTTCTGCCGAAGCCAACCCCTCTATGGCCGGAACCATCGGTCGAGACCCGGTGGCGACGAGCGCAGCGCGGAAGCGAACAACTCGCTCACCCACCTGAACCTGACCCGGGGCGACGAAGCGGCCCCTGCCACTCACCACCTCGACCCCGTTGGCTGCCAGGCGCTCGGGCGAGTCGTGGGGCTCGATCGCTTTTCTGGTCGCGTGGACGTATCGCATGACCCGAGCGAAGTCGACCGCCGGCTCCGGCAAGTCGACTCCAAAGCTGGAAGCGGTACGGGCCGATTGCGCCGCGGCTGCAGCCGCCAGGAGCGCCTTCGATGGGACACACCCGGTCCACAGACAGTCGCCACCGGTGCGGTCGGCTTCGATCAGCATCGCTCGCCCGCCCATGCCTGCGACTCCCAGGGTCGCTACCAGACCCGCCGTGCCACCTCCGATTGCCACCAGGTCGTACCGAGCGTCGTTCGATCTCTTCACACACTCGAAACCACCTCGGGCGCAGATAGCTTCCCTGAGCCCTTCCACACAGGCAGCACGGCATCCGACGCGCGGTGCGGCTTCTGCAGTTGCTACGTTCGCGAGATCCGTCAGGCAGCCAACAGGAGTTCAGCGTGTCGAGTGCATCTGATCCGATCGACTTCGAGCCATCCTCCGAGGCCCTTGCCTCGATGACGACCTCGAGACCGTCGGGGTGGGGCCCGGTGCGGGCCTACGACTGGCTCGACCATCACGCCGCGAATCGTCCCGCCAAGGAAGCGGTTCGCGACCTGGGCACCGACCGCAGCTTCACCTACGCCGACCTGGATCGTCGCGCCGATGCCCTGGCCGGATACTTCGGCTCGTTGGGCATCGGGCGGGGCGACCGTGTGGCCGTGCTGGCCCACAACGGTGTCGAGTATTTCGACATCCAGTTCGCGTGCGCCCGCACGGGGTCGATCTGTGTGTTGCTCAACTGGCGTCTCACCGTCAGCGAGCTCGAGTACATCATCAACGACAGCTCACCGATGCTGCTGATCCACGACGAGTCGTTCGCCGACTCTGCAAACGAGCTTCAGCGACTGTGCTCGATCGATTCCCTGCTCGAGATCGACGGCGGCAAACCCGATAGCGCATACGAGCGCGCGCTTGGCGAAGCGACGGGCGCCGAGCTTCAAAGGGCGGCCCTGACCCACGACGATGTCATCACCATCATGTACACGTCTGGCACCACGGGGCTGCCGAAGGGGGCGATGATCACCCACGGGATGAACTTCTGGAATTGCGTCAACTTGGGCATCCCGGCGGGCATCGGAGTCGACACCGTTCACCTGAACATCCTTCCGCTGTTCCACACCGGTGGTTTGAATTGCTACAGCAACCCGGTGCTGCACGCGGGCGGCACGGTTGTGATTCTGAAGACGTTCGATCCGGCCGAGACACTGCAGGTGTTGGGCGACCCAGCTCAGGGCATCACCCACTTCTTTGCGGTGCCGGCGCCGTACCAGTTCATGATGCAGCACCCAGACTTCGAGACCACCGATCTCAGTCGGCTGCGAATCGCGGGTGTGGGCGGGGCACCCTGCGCTCTGGCGATCATGGAGGCCTGGACCGAACGAGGTGTGCTGCTGGCGCAGGGTTTTGGTATGACCGAGACCAGCCCGGCGTGCATCTTCTTGGACCCGGGCGACGCGTTGCGCAAGATCGGTTCGACCGGCAAGGCGCTGATGCACACCGAGTTCCGCATCGTCGACGACGACGGCAACGACTGCGGCCCAGACCAGGTTGGCGAGTTGTGGGTGGCAGGGCCCAACATCACCCCCGGCTACTGGAACAAACCCGAGGCCACTGCCAAGGCGTTCGAGGGGCGCTGGCTGAAGACGGGCGATGCTGCACGGATGGACGACGAGGGTTTCGTGTACATAGTCGATCGCTGGAAGGACATGTACATCTCGGGCGGCGAGAACGTGTACCCG
>JAGQSP010000108.1 GCA_020439485.1 Acidimicrobiales bacterium
GCCGAGGCAGCAATCGTCGTCAACAACTGCGCGGCTGCGGTGATGCTGGGGTTGGCAGCGGTGGCCCGCGGTGGAGCTGTGCCGGTATCTCGGGGTGAATTGGTCGAGATCGGCGGCGGATTCCGGGTTCCAGAGGTCTTGGAACAATCTGGATGTCGTCTGATCGAGGTGGGCACCACCAACCGCACCCGCATCGGCGACTTCGAGCGGGCGCTGGAAACCAACGACGATGTCACCGCGGTGCTGAAGGTGCACCCCAGCAACTATCGCATCGAAGGATTCAGCGAGTCGGTGTCGGTGCGCGCCCTTGCCGATCTCGATCGACCCCTCATCGTCGATCTCGGCAGCGGGTTGCTGGACGAGTCGTGCCCGTGGCTCGAACATGGACGACCCTCATGGCTGCTCGACGAGCCCGCTGTGCGACAAACCCTCGAAAGCGGCGCCGACCTGGTGATGTTCTCGGGCGACAAGCTGCTGGGCGGGCCACAGTGCGGCATCATCGCCGGCAAGGCCGAGTCGGTCGCGGCGTGCTCGCGCCATCCGCTGATGCGCGCGCTACGGCCGGGCGACCTGACCATCGATGCTCTTCAACAGATAGCGCTGGCCTACCTGAGACGCCAGGGGAACCAGATTCCCTTCTGGGCCATGGCCACACGGCCCGTGGCCGAACTCGAGGCACGGGCAGCCGCAATCGTGCAAGCGGTCGGCACGGGAAGGGTCGTGCAGTCGCAAGCGGCACCAGGCGGTGGTTCGCTGCCCACCGCAACCATCCCGTCGGCTGCAATCGAACTGCCGGGTGATCACACCCAAACCTTGCGGGCCCACCCGACACCGGTTGTAGCGCGGGTGCACGAGGGGCGCACGCTGCTGGACCTGCGCACCGTCGACCCCGAAGAAGACGACATCGTGGCCCAGGCGCTGACCACGCTGGCGTAGCCCGCCGGTCGCCCACTGCCGACGCCTAGAGTCGTCTCGATGCATGTCGTAGCCACAGCCGGGCACGTCGACCACGGCAAGTCGACCCTCGTCAGGGCGCTGACCGACATCGACCCAGACCGCCTGGCCGAAGAAAAGGCCAGGGGCCTCACCATCGACCTGGGCTTTGCCTGGACACGCCTGCCCTCCGGGCGCGGCATCAGCTTCATCGACGTACCGGGCCACGTTCGCTTCATCAAGAACATGCTGGCCGGCGTGGGAGCGGTCGATGCTTGCATGTTCGTCGTTTCTGCCGTCGAGGGCTGGAAGCCTCAATCAGAGGAGCACCTGCGCATCCTCGAGATGCTCGACATCGCGTCTGGTGTGGTCGTGTTGACCCAGGCCGGTCTGGTCGACCCCGACCTGCTCGAGCTTGCCCACCTGGACGTCACCGAACACCTCGAAGGAACGTTCCTCGAGCAGGCACCCGTAATCGCCGTCGACAGCATCGAACGCACGGGCATAGACGACCTGATTTCGGCTCTCGACGACCTGACCGCAGCCGTCCCCACAGCGGCCGATCTCAAGAGGCCCCGAATGTGGATCGACCGTGCGTTCGCGGCCAAGGGCGCCGGAACCGTGGTGACAGGAACGCTCACGGGTGGCGTGCTTCGCGTCGACGACGAGGTGGTTGTCGAGCCCGGCCAGCGCCGGGCGCGCGTGCGGGCGGTGCAGTCGCAGGGTGCCGAGCGAACCAAGGTCGGGCCCGGCAACCGTGTGGCCCTCAACTTGTCGGGCCTCGACCGCACCGAGGTCAAGCGCGGTGACGTGGTCGTATTCGATCGTCAGTGGCACAGAAGCTCGCGGGTCGACGCCGAGCTGCGCGTGCTGGAGGGCATCGACCACGAAGTGTCCAGGCGCGGCGCGTACGCCATGTACCTGGGCGCGGCCGAGATCCCGGTGAAGATGCGGATTCTGGGGCCGTCGGCTTTGCTGCCAGGCGACACCGGAGCTGTTCGCCTGCATCTCGATCGCCGTTTGCCGCTGCTGCCGGGTGACCGCTTCGTCATCCGCGAGTTCGGCAGGGAAGAGACCATCGGCGGCGGTCGCATCCTCGACGTGGCACCGGTGCTGCCGGCATCAAAGGCCGCCCCCGACATGAGCGTCGAGCGAGTGATCTTCGAGCGAGGCTGGGTCGACGTGGCCGAACTCGAGCTGTTGACGGGTCAGCAACGGCAGCCGGATCTGGGCCGCTGGGCGGTCGACCCTCGGCTGCTGGACGACCTCACGACTTCGGTCAAGCAGCGCGTCCAAGACAGTGGCGACCGAGGGGTCGATATCGCTTCGTTCGACGATCGCGAACGCGCGGTTCTGGAGACCTTCGAAGACGTGGTCGTCGAGTCGGGTCTGGCGCGCATGGCCACCGCGGCCGACGCGTTCTCGGATCATCCGTACGTCACGGCCGTCGACGCCTCACCGTTCAGTCCGCCAGACCCCGAAGGAGTGCCTGGCGACGAGTTGCGGACCCTGGTGCAGCGAAAGCTGCTGCTGCACATCGAGGGCCGATATTTCACGCCGGCGGCCATCGAGAAGGCCGCTGCGGAGATCGCCAGGATGTTGGCAGATCAACCCGACGGCATCACGGTGTCGGAGGTTCGCGAGCGGCTGGGGAACACACGCAAACACGCGCTTCCACTGCTGGCGCACCTGGACTCGACCGGAGTCACGAGAAGGCGCGGCGATGTTCGCATCGCCGGCCCGAGGTTGCCCCAGTTGTGATCTCAGCGGGCTCCGTACGCCTAGACCGCTCTCAGGTAGCGGCGACGCTCGAGCTCGTTGTGACCACCCCAGATGCCGTGTTGTTCGCCGATGTTGATCGCGTATTCGAAACAGGCTGATCGAACTGAACACTCGTCACAGATGGCCTTGGCGCGCCGTTCGCGCTCGAGCTTTTTGGCCTTGCGTTCATGCCGAGGCGGCGGGAAGAAGACGGCGGCCTGAGGCCCCCGACAAGCCGCCCTGACCTGCCAATCGAGGTTTTGCGCTGCAACCAATCCGGGCTCCCCCCAAATCGCGTTTCGATGTGTCCCCATCCGCGAATCTACCCAGCGTGTGACCGATTCCACAAGGGTTGTTTGGGCCCCTGCCAAGGTCAGCTTTTGTTGCGCATCTCGCGATAGTCGCGCGCGCCGCCGGTCTCGGGCTCGACCTCCAGGATGGTGCCGTGGATGGCGACCACACGAGCCACATCGCCTTCCCCGATGGGGGTCAGACGATTGGTTCGCGCCCGCCACTTGGCATCGCGCACCTCGACGACGCCCTCGGGATCGATGCTGCTGACCGCCTTACCCATGAGCCCGATCATCCACTCGCGACCGATGGTGGTGGTCGAAAAGCGCGTCCGAACCAGAGCCGGCATTCCCGACAGCACGAACGCCACGGTGAGGCCGATGCCAGACAGCACCGGAAGCCATCCGATGC
>JAGQSP010000770.1 GCA_020439485.1 Acidimicrobiales bacterium
GCACTGCCGACGCCCATTACTGCCCACAACCTGCACGACCAGTTGGTCCTGTGGCGCAACCACACACACGTCCGCGATGTCATGGTCGCGGGCCGGTGGCGGGTGCGAAACGGTGAGGTACTGGGTGCCGACCTCGACGCCATGCGGGCGCGCACCCACGAGCAAGCCAAACGCCTGTGGGGAACCACATGAGCCGCGAGATCTATGCCGAACTGCTGGCCGCGATGCAGGCGCGTCGCCCGGTCGTGCTGGCGACCGTCACCGATTCGCGAAGGTCGGTGCCCCGCCGGCCCGGGTCGAAGATGCTGGTGTACTCCGACGGAACCACCTCGGGCACCATCGGCGGGGGAGAGATGGAGGCCAGGGTCAGGGCCGAGGCAGCCGATGCGCTGGCCGAGGGTCGCCCGCGCCGGATCTCGTATGGTCTGATCGACCCCTCGGCCGGTGATCCCGGCGTGTGCGGGGGCGAAGTAGAGCTGTATTTGGAGCCACACATGCCTCAGAGCACGGTGTACGTCATCGGCCTCGGTCACGTCGGCAAGGCGGTCATCGAGCTGGCGTCGTGGCTTGGTCATCGAGTGGTCGGCTGGGACGACCGGGCCGAGATCGCAGACGGCATCGACGACTCGGCCGACGGCGTAGACATCGTTTCTGGCGACCTCGCCGACGCAGTCGCCCGCTTCCCGATCGACGAACAGACGCGGGTGGTCATGGTCACCAGGCACACCGGCATCGATGTCGACCTGCTGCCGGTGTTGCTCGCCTCGCCGGCACCGTACATAGGCCTCATGGGCTCGCGGAGGCGGTGGGCCAACACCCGCGGCAAGCTCGAAGCTGCGGGGCTCAGCGCAGACCAGCTCGACCGTGTGGTTTCGCCCATCGGCGTAGAGATTGCAGCCGAGACACCAGCCGAGATCGCCGTGTCGATACTGGCTCAGGTCATCGGCGACGAGCGGGGCAACGCGAATCGCTAGCCACCGGCCTGATATTCGACGGCGCGTTGCTGCTGCGCCAGGGCCTCGGCGATGCGTTCGGCGGTCGAGTGGACCTGCTGCACGAATTGGTCGTCGAGCGGGTCGACGCCGGCCTGGACGCCGATGATGCTGGCCACCACGTTGCCGCTGACGACGACGGCGAAGTTGGTCGTTCTGTGCTGTGCCAGATCGGACGGACGGCCGTAGGGGTCGTACATGTGGGTGCGGCTGGCACGCTCTGCAGCGAGCAGCCGACCCGTCGGCAGAGGCTCTAGGACAAGCGGACTCCAGACATCGTCTGGCCGTTCTCGCCGGCAGCGCTCAAGGATCGATGTGGCCTCCGCAGCACGCTCACCGGCCTGTTCGGCATCGTCGAAGAGTGCGATGTGCACCGCGATCATCATCGATGGCGCGAACAACGGCCCGAACCGGTCGAAGGCTTCAGCGGCAGCTGGACCTGGCCATCCGGTGTCCCACAGGTCGGGGCAGGAGGCGTCGGGCACCGCGAGACCGAACGTCGGCGACGGCCCCTGCGGGTCGATCTCGAATGTCGATGCCTGGGGAAGCATCGA
>JAGQSP010000771.1 GCA_020439485.1 Acidimicrobiales bacterium
GCGGGGCACCTTGAAACAGAACCTGAAGTCGTCGGGCACCGAATCGGCCCAACGGCGGACTGTCTCGGGCTTAGGCAACGCGTAGAAGGTGGTATTGCCCTCGACCGCAGTCATGCGCTGCGCATACTCGGCCAGCTCGCCACCCGACGGCGTCGACCGCGGAAGGAAGTTGCCCACCCACGGCCGATGAGCCCACATCGGGCAGCCGACCCGAAGCTGCACTCAAGCGAGCTTTCGCGCTGTGCTGGTCATCGCTCAAGCGAGCTTTCGCGCTGTGCTGGTCATCGCTCAAGCGAGCTTTCGCGCTGTGCTGGTCATCGCTCAAGCCAGCTTTCGCGACATGGCCCCGGCCGAGCGAAGGGCGGTGCCGTCGGCTCCGTCGGTACGGAAGCGCCTGGTGGGTCCAGACGCAGCCTCGGCCAGCATCTGCTTGAGCAAGCCGGCGAACGGCACCCCTTCGTGGGCCCAGAAGTACCAGCTCAGCGAACCGGGAATCGTGTTGATCTCGTTCACGTAGATGTCGTCGCCGACCAGCAGGAAATCGATGCGGGCCACCGAACGCACCATCGCGACCTCGGCTACCCGAACGGCGTGTGTGCGCAGCCGCCCCTCGAGCTCGGGGTCGATCTGTGCCGGCATCTCGCGGGGTGCCGAGGCCATCCCCTGATCGCCGCCCGCAAGGTATTTCTCGACGTAGGTGTAGATGTTGCCTCCCGCGTCGCGGAGCGGCTTTTCGACCGCCGACAGTTCGAGGGTGGGGCAGGTCTTGACGCTGATGTTCAGATCGACCGAACCCTCGAAATAGGGCTGCACCACGGCGCCCTCTTGCAGGAGCGGTTGTGACGCAGCGAGAGCCTTGGCGGTTTCGAGGTCGGATACGACCTCGATGCCGATCGAACTGCCGCCAAAGCGCGGCTTGACGATGAGCGGGCCGTCGACGTCGAGAACCGTGTCGGGGCCGAGGGCGAAGGTCGGCAAGGTCGGAATGCCCGCGGCGCCTACGGTGCCGGCGAAGGCCAGCTTGTCCATGCCCAACGATGCGCCCGCCATCGACGGGCCGGTGTAGCGGACCCCTGCCAGGTCGAACAGTGACTGCAGTGTTCCGTTTTCGCCCGGGCCGCCGTGGCAGCAGTTGACGACGGCGCTGAGGTCGAGCGCCTGGCGTCTGCCGCGTCGCCCCTCGACCTGGAAGCCGCCGTCGGATCCTGTGGCGAGCACCACCGGATCGGCCTTGCGGGGCAAGCCGTCTGCGAAGTCGCCGGCCTCGGCATCGGCCGCGACGCGATACCAATCGCCGGCCTTGGACCAATAGAGCGGAACCGGGTTCTCGCCGGCCGCAGCGAGGGCGTGAACGGCCTGGAGGCCCGTCAGTACCGAGATGTCGTGCTCGGGCGATGGCCCGCCGAAGCAAACGCCTGGGGAAGTCATGGCCGTCAAGGTACCCGGCCAGGCGTGATGGTCAGTGTCAGTCGGAGAGGTCGAAAGAGTTCGGCTCAGGGATAGTGGTCGGGCAGGTCGTTCTCGTACAGAACGGCGTCACCGGCATCGAGGTTGCGCCTGACCCACTCGACCGCCTCGGTTCGGGTGCGCGTCTGGATGACCTCGGCAGCACCCCGCGAGGCCCCGGCCAGCAAAGCCTTGCGGTTGGTTTGGCCCACGATCAGAACGACGTCGGCTACGGCCGCAGCGCTCTCGGCGAATTCTTCGTTGGCCTTGGCCTGCTGGGCGCCCATCTCGACCATGCCGGGTGTCACGACGACCCGTCTGGCCGCGGGGGTCGCGCCAAGTGCGTCCAACGCCGCTGCCGCTCCGGCCGGGTTCGAGTTGTAGGTGTCGTCGATGATGTTGACCCCGGTCGGCGAGACCGAGCGCTCGCGGCGGTGGCCTGCGCCGGGCAGGGTGCCCAAACGCAGCCTGACCTTGTCGACGGGAATGTCGAGGGCACACCCGATGGCAACGGCTACAGCGACGTTGCTGTGTATGGCGTCGGCCGGCAGGTCGACCGTGTCGCAGTCGTTGCCCACGCAGACCCTGACGCCATCGGAGTGTTGTGCGGGAAACACCCGCACGTCGGCGTCGCTGTCGGGGTTGGTCGAGGTGGTGATGACGCGCTTGTCGCCGGCGTGTCGCAACCGTTCTGCGACCGCGGCGAGACCGTGTGCATCGATGTTCAGAACCGCTACGCCGGCGGTGTCGAAGATCTCGGACTTTGCAGCGACGATGTTGTCGAGCGAGCCCATGCGCTCGAGGTGAACTGGCCCGATGGCACACAGCGCCGAAACGTCGGGTTTCACCCACGAACACAGGTCGCGGATCTCGCCCGGCCCATAGGTGCCCATCTCGGCTACGAACACCTCGGTGTCGGGGCTGAGGTGTTCGTTGACCGTGCGGCTGAGCCCTGCGGTGTTGTTGAAGCTGGCCGGGCTGGCCACCACCGAGCGGGTGCCTTCGACGATGTGGCGCAC
>JAGQSP010000109.1:0-3300 GCA_020439485.1 Acidimicrobiales bacterium
GAGGGCATCAGCGAGAACCTGGCCGACCAGGTCGCCCGCATCGTGCGTTCGATCCGCCAGCTCGAGCTGAAGAAGTCGCCTTCTGTGTCGGAGACTCTCGACTGGGCCCGCACCTTGGTGTTGCTGGGTATCCAGAGCATCGACGCCGAACAGGCCAAGGAAACCCTGCACATCTTGCTGAAGTACCAGACCGACATCGAAAAGGCGTTCAAGGAACTGTCCGACTGAGTCTGGGTTCGGCCTTCGGCCGGGTACGCCTTTCGCCAGCCGGCGAAACGCTTACCTCGTAGGAGGACGGGTCCGAGGGAGAAACTCCATGCTAGATCTGCTATCGGGTTTCATCGTCGAGCTGAGACGTGCCGGGCTGCCGGTTTCGTTGACAGAGAACCTCGACGCGATGAACGCGGTCACCCACATTCCCATCGAAGACCGCGACGCGTTCAAGTACGCACTCGCAGCGACCCTGGTCAAGAACGACAGCCACTGGCGGGCGTTCGAGACGGTGTTCGAGGTGTACTTCTCGCATCGCGGTCCGCAGTACAACGTCAACGAGGACCAGCTGGCCGAGGGCGACCTCGAACAGTGGCTCCAAGAGCAGCTGCAGCAGATGCAGGCCCAGCAACAAGACGGCGCCGGCGGTGGCGACATGTCGCCAGAAGAGCTGGCAGAGATGTTGTACAGGGCGATGATGCAAGGCGACGACGCCCTCATGCGTGCCATGGCCAGGGCCGCGGTGTCCAAATATGCGGGAATGGAACCGGGCCGACCGGTGGGCGGCACCTATTACCTGTATCGGACCCTGCGAAACCTCGACCTCGAGGGCATGCTCGACCGGCTCATGCAAGAGGCCGAGCAGCAGGCTCCTCAGGGCCTCACCGAGCTCGAGAAGCGACTCGAGCGAGAAGAGTTCCAGCATCGCATCGACGAGCTCAAGAAGGAGATCGAGGCCGAGATACGCCGACGCCTCGTGGCCGACCGTGGCGTCGAGGCGATGGCCAAGACGCTGCGCAAGCCGCTGCCAGAAGACGTCGACTTCATGCACGCCAGCCGTGACGAGATGGCGTCGATCCGCAAGGCCATTCAACCCCTGACCCGCAAGTTGGCAGCCAGGTTGGCCCGCAAGCGCAAGCACAAGCGGCGCGGTCCGCTGGACTTTCGCTCCACGGTTCGGGCCTCACTGTCATACGGCGGCGTTCCGGCCGAACCCAAGTTCAAGTATCCACGACCCAACAAACCAGAGCTGTTCGTCGTCGCCGACATCTCGGGCTCGGTTGCTGCTTTCGCACGGTTCACCTTGCACCTTGTCTATGCGTTGCAGGCCCAGTTCTCCAAGGTGCGCTCGTTCGTCTTCATCGACGGCATCGACGAGGTGACTCATCTGTTCCAGGGCGAAGAAGACATCACCCGGGCGGTTCATCGGGTCAACACCGAAGCCGACGTCATCTGGGTCGACGGGCACAGCGACTATGGCCACGCATTCCAGGTGTTCTGGGACAACTGGGGTCACGAGATCGGCCCCAAGAGCACCGTGCTGTTCCTCGGTGATGCGCGCAACAACTATCACGCCACCAACGCCTGGATCTTGAAAGAGGCGCGCAAGAAGGCTCGCAACGTCTTTTGGCTCAACCCCGAGCCCCGGTCCTATTGGGACACGGGCGATTCGGTCATCGGCGACTACGGCGCGCACTGCGATGGCGTGTTCGAGTGCCGCAATCTGCGTCAACTGGAGCGCTTCGTCGATCACCTGGCGTGACGCTCTGCGTTTGACCCCGAGCATTCTTACGATTCGGCGACGAATGCCGGGGGCGACGTGTGGCCGCTGGGCGCGGCGGGGCAGACTCTAGGCGTGGTGGGTCTGTCCCCGAGGTTGCGAACGCTGAGACCTGTCGCGCTGGCCGGCGCGGCACTCTTTGTGCTGGCCGGGTGCGAACTGGGCCAAAAGGTCGACGAGCGAATGCACCGCCCCGAAGTCGTCGATCGTTTCCTGGTCGCCGACGACGGCTCCGACACCACGGACGCCGCCAGCACAGATCCAGACACCACCACGACGACCCAGGTCGATGGTTCTGTGTCGGTCGATGGCTCGGCCGATGCCGACGACGGGCCGGCGCCCGCTCGCCCGACCACTTCGTCGGTGCCTGCGGGTGTCGAACTGCAGATCTCGGGCTGGTGGAAACTCGAGGAGGAACTGCCGGAAGGCACGCTCGACCTTCGGGCCGATATCGACGTCGACCTGTATCCCATCGACGACGAAGCCCTGGTCGACCTCGGACTGATCGACGAGGCCGACGCGGGCCGATTCAGGCTCACACGCTGGTATCGGGCCGCCGGCTCGGTTCGATTCGATCTGATCGAGAGCCAGTGCCGGCCGGCGCCACATGTAGATGACTGCAATCTCGTGCGGGCAACCGATGGTTCGATCGAGGGCATCGTGGCCGTCGACGGCGGTGTCGCCAGGCTGGGGCTCGAATGGCAGGGTCTGGGTGCGTACGGCTCTCAAAAGGCGCTGCCCGAGGTAACGGTCGAGATCACCGATTCGTCTGGGTTCCGCACCACTCGCAGCCTCACATCGATGGGCGATTCCATCGCCACCCGAGTTGTGGGAACACCCGTCGAGCTCATCATCGGCGACCCCGACAGGTTGTTGCGGGCGATCGGATTCTCGGCCGAGGGCGAGCTGCAGATCGGCTAGCGCGCTAATCCGGCCGGATGGAGGGCCGACGAACGATGAGTGAATCGTCGTCACCTGATCGCGGCCATGTTGTTGCTGGGCGCGTGTGCTCCGCCGGTGTCGGCGGCAGAGAGGTTCGACCGCTCGGAACCCGACGGCACAGTCCAGTCGGTGCCGACGAGGTCGGCGGTGCGCATCATCACCGATCCCTCCGAGCTGCCCAGCGGCGCCGCCAGGACCGATCTGGACATCGTGATGGTTCCGGACCCACAACAGCATCTGGGTGAAGACGACGAACCGCGGCTAGTGATGCGATGGCGCCAGGTTGCGGGTGACGACTGGTTCGACGCCGAGATGCACGCCGACGTCGAGTTGCGCCTCGTGCGGGTGGCGCCCGAGGACGGGACTGTGCCCGACGGCGAAGTCGAGCCCGGTGCGCCGGTCGAGTTCGTAATCGACGGACGCGTCAGGTTCGACCTGGCAGCCACCACTTGCGAGGCAACCGGGGCCCGTCAGGTGTGTAGAACGACCTCGGTGGTCGATGCCGCGATCGGCGGGTCGGCGGTGCTGGAGGGAGACAACCTTCGGATCGAAGCCGACTGGGGTCGCTTTGGCTTCGAGGCATCGCC
>JAGQSP010000109.1:3344-25020 GCA_020439485.1 Acidimicrobiales bacterium
TTCGCCGAGACCACGTCGATGGCGCTCGCCTATGGGCTCGAGATGTCTGGCCTGGTCGGCGGTGCGGTGACGCTGGAGGCCAAGAACGGCACGGAGCTGAACTTGGCTGCGTCGCTGGGCGTCGGCAATGGTGAGGGCCGCTTGGTGTTGGAGGGCTTCTGATAGCCCGACTGGGCTAAGCCGGGCCGCGTGAGTAGGTGAGCTCCTCGGCGGCACGAAATGCGAGGTCCAGCGACTGACGGCCGTTGAGACGCGGGTCGCACATGGTCTCGTAGCGCGACTCGAGGTCGGCCGTTTCCAGCGACTGGCTGCCGCCGAGACACTCGGTCACGTCGTCGCCGGTCAGCTCGATGTGGAGGCCGCCAGCCCAGGTGCCCGCCGCGCGATGGGCTTCGAAGAAGGCCTGCACCTCGCGCATGATGGCGTCGAAGTGGCGGGTCTTGGTGCCGGTTTCGGTGGAGAACGTGTTGCCGTGCATGGGGTCGCAGGCCCAGACCACGGGGTGGCCAGACTTCTTGACCGCCTCGAGCAGTGGTGGCAGGCGTTCGCCGAGCACGTCGGCACCCATGCGAGTGATCAGGGTCAACCGACCCTCGATGCGACCCGGGTTCAGGGCCTCGCACAGGGCCACCACCTCGTCGGGCTCCATGGTGGGCCCTACCTTGCAGCCGATCGGGTTGTGAACACCCGACAGGAACTTGATGTGGGCACCGTCGAGTTCGCGGGTGCGTTCACCGATCCACAACATGTGGGCCGAACAGTCGTACCAATCGCCAGTGATGGAGTCTTGGCGGGTGAGAGCCTGTTCGTATTCGAGAAGCAGCGCCTCGTGGCTGGTGTACAGGTTCACCTGGCGCATGGCAGCGTCGTCGAGGTCGATACCCGCCGACTGCATGAAGCGAAGGGCTCGATCGATCCCGTCGGCGATCTGTTCGTAGCGCCGGCCTGCTGGACTGTCGGCGACGAACTCCTGGTTCCAGCGGTGGACCTGGCGGAGGTCGGCGTAGCCACCCTTGGTGAATGCGCGCAACAGGTTGAGGGTCGAGGCCGACTGGTCGTAAGCCCTCAACAGGCGTGCTGGGTCGGGAATGCGAGCCTGTTCGTCGAAGTCGATGTCGTTGACGATGTGGCCGCGAAACGACGGCAACGAAACCCCGTCGCGGGTTTCGATGTCGGACGAGCGAGGTTTCGCGAACTGCCCTGCGATCCGGCCGACCTTCACCACCGGAACTCCGCCCGAATACTGCAGCACTGCGGCCATCTGCAGAATCACCTTGAGCTTGTCGCGAATGGCATCCGCGGTGCCCACGTCGAATGACTCGGCGCAGTCGCCGGCCTGAAGCAAGAAGGCCTCGCCCCGAGCGACCCTGGCCAACTCGTCGGTGAGGTAACGGGCCTCGCCGGCGAAGATCAGGGGTGGCCGCTTGGCTAGCTCAGAGGTCACCTGCCTGACAGCTTCGGCATCTGGCCACACAGGCTGCTGCTTGGCGGGACGGTCGGTCCAGCTTGATGGGGTCCAGGTCATCGTCATGGGACTCACATGGTGCTCTACGCGCAAGCGCCGCCGCCACTGAAATTCAGCAGACGACGGCGCTGGATGCGGGATGGGTCTGATCAGGCAGCGACGATGCGCTCGGCGTCCTGGCGCAGGTCGTTGACGGCACGCTTCACGAGCCTGCGGGCAGCTTCGGCGGTTACGCCGAGTTCCTCGCCGACCTCGCGGTAGCTGCGCTTCTCGCCGTCATTGAGCCCGAAGCGCTGCTCGACGGCACGGCGGGCCCGGGCGTCGAGGTTGTTCAGCAGGCCGACGACCAGGTCCTTTTCGGTGCGGTCGAGGATCTCGGCCTCGGGGCCGTCCTTGGCATCGGGAACCAGGTCCATCAGCGTCGAGTCGCCGTCGTCGCCAACCGTGCGGTCGAGCGAGGTCGGCGTCGAGATGCGCTGAAGCCAAGCGTGTTCGTCGTCGAGGGCTTCGGTGTCGCCCGAGTTGGCACGCAGGGCGGCCCGAAGGCTGGCCGAGCGGTCCGAAGGCAGGCGCACGAGGCTCGCCTTCTGGTCGAGGGCCCGGCCTATCGACTGGCGAATCCAGAAGGTCGCGTAGGTCGAGAACTTGAATCCCTTGCGCCAGTCGAACTTCTCGACGGCGTGCTCGAGCCCGAGGTTGCCTTCCTGGATCAGGTCCAGCAGTTCCATGGCCGGAGGCAGGGGGTAACGCCGGGCGATCGACACGACCAGGCGCAGGTTGGCCCGAATGAAACGGTCGCGGGCTGCCGCAGCGGTGCTCACATCCTTGCGGAGGCGGCGCTTGTCGGCGGCGCTGAGATCCTCGCCACTCTCGAGCCGTTCGCGGGCCTCGCGGCCGGCCTCGATCTGTTGCGCGAGCATGCGCTCGTCGTCGGCGGTGAGGAGGGCAACTGCGCCGATCTCGTTCAAATACTGTCCAACTGAATCGCTCATCGGATCCTTGACTTCTTGCTCACTGTCATCTGGGGGAGTTCGGTTGTTCGCCTAGTGGGCTGTAAGGCGAGCTTGTTATTTCGACTCCGTGCGTGGTTCAACGGTGCGCTAGCGCGAAAACTTCCCGTCAACACTGTGAAAGCTGTCACACCACTGCCACTTCTTTGGTGTACCCGTTACTGGGCGGGTTCAAACCCGAGGCTGGACCGGCGCCGCTCGCAGTTGTGAGGCGATGGGCGCTCAAGCCGGCCGTCAATTGTCGCATGTTTTCTCCTGGAAATACAGGGGTTATTCGGCGATCGCGGCGGTCGACTTGAGACTCACCGGCGGCGTGAGGGAGTCGAAGCGGTGACCAACGATGGGGATATCTCGGGGCCTCCAGGCCTTTTTGATCAAGACGCCCACAGCGAGTGTGGATACCTGCGCGATGCTCAGGTTCGATTGCCTAGGCGCGGCAGCGCCGGGCGCCGCGCTGTGGGCCGGCCTTCGGTGCCGCTCGGCGCCACGCGGGTTACCAGCCGGGCGCGCTACACGTCCACAGCGAGACCTCAAAGGTCCACCCGGGGCATCGTCGCCCCACTGCTGATCCTGCTGGTGTCTTTGGGCGGGCTCGCCTATGTCGGGTATCACCAGTACCTGAGCTCGGAAGAAGGCTCCCAGGGTGCCGCCGCCCAAGCGGGTGAGGTTGTCGATGCGGGCACCAGTACCACTGCACTTCTGGTTCAAACCGACGGAGCCGGCGACAGCGTGGGGTTCACGATGATCTCGCTGCACGAATCGGGCGACGCCGTCGTGTTGTTCGCCCCCTCGACCCTGATGGTCGAGGTGCCTGGCATCGGGCTCGACACCTTGTCCGAAGCGACCCGAATCGGCGGTATCGAGTTGTCTTCGCTGGCGGTCGAGAACCTGCTGACGATCGGCTTCGACCACATCGTCGAGCTGACACCGGCCGATGTGACCGAGCTGGTGCGCTCCTTCGATCCGCTGCTGGTCGACAACCCGCGCCGTCTGGATCAGGCAACCGACCGCGATCGCATCGAGGTTCTGTATCCGGCCGGAGCCCTGCTGTTGGAAGCATCCGATGCCTCCGACTATCTGGCTCGCCGCGGAGTCGCCGAGACCGAACTGCAGCGCCTGGTGCGACACCAAGAGTTCTGGGTTTCGCTGCTGGAAGCCCGCTCTGCGGTGGTGGCCGACGAGCGCTCGTTCGGTACCGATTTCGACGACTTCCTCGACGAGTTGGCCGCCCGCCGCACCGAGGTCGAGTATCGGATACTCGACGTCGACCTCGTTGGCGGAGAAGGCGAGCTGTACAGCGTCGACCGTGCCAGTCTCGAGGACTCGATCGTCAGGCTCGACCCCAGCCGCGCAACCGGTTCGGCACGCACGAGGGTGCAGTTGCTGAACGGTGTCGGTCGGCCGGGGTTGTCTGCGCCTATCGCTCGGCTGATCAACCCGGCGTTCGCGTCGGTCGAGCTGGTCGACAACGCCGCTCGGTTCGATCATCGTGTTACCCAGGTCGTCTACTACCACGATGAACAGCGCGAGGCGGCGGTCGCCATCCGTGATGCCCTTGGGGTTGGCGAGGTCGTCAAACAGCTCGAGCCGATCGACGTCGTCGACATCACCATCGTGGTCGGTTCCGACCTGGCAGACCTGGTCGAGATCCAACCCGACGTGGCGCCGGTCGTCGACCAGGCCGGTACAAATGCCATCTCGGGACCATGATCGGCAACGCGGTGTTCGTGCCGATAGCGTTGTTCGAGTGCCCGACCCTGACGCCACGGATCTGACAGTCGAAGATCTTCCTGCGTTGGTCCGCGCCGCCATCGAGGGGGCGTCGGAGATCAAGGCCAACGACATCGTCGTTCTCGACGTCGGCGACATGTTGGGCGTGACCGATCACTTCGTCATCGCCAGCGCCCCGAACGTTCGTCAGGTTCGCCGCATCGCCGAAGAGGTCGAAGAGCAGGTGAAGAAGGCAGGCGGGGCCGGCCCGGTGCAGATCGAGGGCATGCGAGAAGGCATGTGGGTGCTGCTCGACTTCGGCGCCTTCGTGGTGCACGTCTTCCACGCCGACAGCCGCCGCTTTTATGACCTCGAACGGCTTTGGAGCGAGGCGCCCAGGCTGCGCTGGGTCGACGAGGAAGCGCTCAGCTAGAGCTGCGGGCGATCCAGTCCTCGATCAGCTTGCCCGCAATCGACATGCCACCTCGAGGGCACGGCGGCAGGTCGTCGTAGCTGTACCAACCGGCCTCGACGATCTCCTCCTCCTGAATCTGAAGCTCGCCGCCCGCATAACGTGCAGTGAACCCGATCATCAACGAGTGCGGGAACGGCCACGGCTGGCTTCCGAAGTAGCGGATCTGGTCGACATCGATGCCGACCTCTTCTTTGATCTCTCGTGCCACACACGTCTCGAGATCTTCGCCGGGTTCGACGAAACCGGCCAGGGTCGAAAAGAACCTGCCCGGAAACTGACGACCGTGTGCCAGCAGGGCTCGCCCGTCTTCGCGCTCGACCAGCACGATGACCGCCGGCGCCAACCTCGGGTATGCCAGTAGCCCGCAAGACGGGCACACGCGGGCCCTGTCCGAGGTGTGCAGTTCTGTTGCCTCACCGCAGCGGCCACAGAAGCGGTGGGTGCGATCCCATTGAACGATCTGTTCGGCCTTGCCCGCCAGGGCCCACTGGGTTTCGGGCACCCTCGAATAGAGGGTTCTCAGGTCGAGCAGTTCGTGCCAGTCGGGTGGTTCTTCCTCGTCGTCGAGGTCGACGGCCCACACCGGCCGCCCATCGAGCATTCCCAGGAAGTGTTGTGCCCGGTGGCGTTGGATGGCGGGCATCGGCCCGAACGGCAATGACTCGGCCCCGGCTTCCACCACCACACGGCTCGACCTGACGATTATCCAGTGCGCCTCAGATGGGTCGGCATCGTCTGGTGGGGTCACTCTTGGTTCGAAGGCCATGACGAATGACGCTACTCGCCTGGCGAGGGTGGTTGTAGTGTCGCCGCGCGTGGACGAGCAATCGAAGGCGGCCGACGTCTTGTCGCTCGAACAGATCGCCGACGGTCTGTTCGTGGGAACAAGCCCCGATTACGAGTGGGGCCGCATCTATGGCGGGTTGGTCGTGGCCCAAGCCCTGGTCGCAGCCGGCAACACGGTGCCAGAGGGCGTGCATCCACACTCGTTGCATGCCTACTTCATCCGCGGCGGCGATCCGGCGCAAAAGATCGTGTACGACGTAGAGCGGGTGCGCGACGGGCGCTCGTTCGTCACCAGGGCGGTGCATGCCAGGCAGGCCAACGGGAACATCTTGATGATGATCGCCTCGTTCCACCGAGACGAAGCCGGGTTCGAGCGGCAGAACACCGTGATGCCCCAAAGGCTGCCCGACCCCGACGAGCTCGAGAAGTCGGGATGGATGACCGAGATGGACACCCGCGAGCTTCCCGGTGACGGATCGGGCAGGTTCGCGATGTGGGGCCGTTGGAGCGGCGAGGAGCTGTCCAACCGCATGCAGCACGCCGCGGCGCTGGCGTTCATGTCCGATGCGATACCGATGGACTCCATCGTCGACGCCCATCCGGTCACCCCCGAACCAGGCGAGTGGGGCAACCATTTCATGTCGGCCAGCCTCGACCACGCCATCTGGTTTCGGGGTCCACTCCGGGCCGACCAGTGGCTTTTGTACGAATCGACCAGCCCGGGACTGCGCGGAAGCCGGGGCACCACGTTCGGAAATGTCTTCACCGCAGACGGTCAGCTGGTTGCATCGGTGGCCCAGGAGGGCCTTCTGCGCGAGATCGGAGGCAGCTAGCCGTGCCCGACGACCGCTACACCCACGGGCACCATGACGCCGTACTGCGATCGCATCGATGGCGCACCGCCGAGAACAGTGCCGCGTACCTGACGCCGTTGCTGGGGCCCGGAATGTCGCTCCTCGACGTCGGGTGCGGGCCCGGCAACCTCACCCTCGACCTGGCATCAGTGGTTGCCCCCGGCCCGGTGGTCGGGCTCGACCGTTCGGCCGACGTGCTCGCCGAGGCTTCGGCACGGTTGGGCGGTGACTCGACGGTCGAGTTTCGCACCGGCGACGTGTACGACCTTCCGTTCCCCGACGACAGCTTCGACGTCGTTCACGCACACCAGGTTCTGCAGCACCTGTCCGATCCGGTGGCGGCGCTGCGAGAGATGTACCGCGTCGCCCGCCCGGGCGGGTTGGTGGCGGCCCGCGACGCCGACTACGCGGCGATGACCTGGCACCCGTCCGACGCCCGACTCGACCGTTGGATGGAGATCTACCAGGCCGTCGCTCGCTCCAATGAAGCCGAGCCCAACGCCGGGCGACAGCTGCTGGCGTGGGCCCACGCCGCGGGTCTCGACGACGTAAGCGCTACGGCCAGCGTTTGGTGTTTCGCCGACAACGACTCGCGTCTGTGGTGGGGCGGTCTGTGGGCCGAGCGCAGCACATCGTCGGCGCTTGCAGCCCAGGCGATCGAGCTGGGCGTCGACGCAGCCGAGCTGGCCAGGATTGCCGGCGGTTTCGACGATTGGGCTGCCGACCGGGACGCGTGGTTCATCGTGCCGCACGGCGAGATCGTGGTACGCGTCACGTGACGTAGTGCCCTGCCCAGCGGCGGCCCGGCGCGGCCACCCTTTGATGGTGACCCGCGAACCCGCGGTGGCAACCGTCACCGTCAACCCCGCACTGGACGTAACGCTCACGGTCGATCGGCTCGTCGCCGACACCAAGCTGCCGGTGACCGCTCATCGTCGCGACCCCGGAGGCGGGGGGATCAATGTCTCGCGCATGCTCGCCCGGCTGGGGGTCGCTTCGAAGGCGGTGGTGCTGGCGGGCGGCCCGGTCGGCGACGAACTGCTGGCGGGCATCTCCGCCGACGACCCGACGCAACTGATTCAGGTCGCAGCCCTTCCCGCCAGTGACAACACGCGCGAGAACGTTTCGGTGATCGTCTCGTCGGCCTCGGACCAGTATCGGCGGGTGGTACCAGGGCCTCCGGTTGCCGATCCCGAGGCGCTCATCGACCTCGTCGTCGAGGCCGTCGGGCAGACGCGGTTCGTGGTGCTGTCGGGCGGTCTGGCGCCCGGCCTTGCACCCTCGTTCTATCGCCTGCTGGCCGGCCGACTCAGCGATCGAACGGTCGTGGTCGACGCCCTCGAACCAGCGACCGTGGCCCAGGCTTTTGCCGGTGGCGCCGAGGTGGTCAAGCCCAACGAGCACGAACTGGCCTCTCTGGTCGACACCGGTGCGGGCTCTGTCGTCGAGCTCGCTGCCGCGGCCCGCGCCGCGCTCGACCGAGGTCGGGTTGGCGTGGCCGTGGTGTCGCTTGGGCCGCGAGGGGCGCTGGTCGTTCCGCGCGTCGGGGGTGCTGTGTGGCTGGCTGCGCCGCCGGTTTGCGTGCGAAGCACCACAGGGGCCGGTGATTCGATGGTGGCCGGAATCGTCGCCGGTCTGGCCGGGGGCCAGTCGGTCGCGATGGCTGCCCGTCTGGGTGTTGCGGCAGGTGCTGCGACTGTCGAGATGGGCGGCACCCAACTGGGGGAGCGGGGCCGGATAGAGCAGTTGTTGTCGCTGATAGAGGAGACGACGATCGATGAATGACACCGCCACGCTCACCAAGGTGGCAGCGATTGCTGTCGGCAAGCCGACCTTCGATGTTCAGCTGGCGCAGGCCAACGTCCAGGCTGCCTTCGAGCTGCTTGGCGAAATGGTTCCCCAGCTTTCGGGACGCGCAGAGATGGTCACCGAGCCGCACGACGTCGAAGCCATCGTCGGGTCGTCAAGTCCTGTCGACGTGGCCGTGCTGATACAAGCGACCTTCACCGACGCACGATTCGCGGCGGCCCTCGCAGGCTGGGCGGGTCGAGTGATCGTGTGGAGCTTCCCCGAACAGCCCACGGGCGGGCGCCTGCGGTTGAACTCGTTGTGTGGTGCGATCTTGGCGGCCAACCAGTTGGCGATCGATCACGTGCCCGCGTCGTTCGTTCACGGTGCTCCGGGCCCACAAGCACAACCGCAGCTGGCCGCCGCCCTCGCTGGTGCCCCCGCCGACCGTCCCGCGATCAACTCGGCGCCGCAAGTGACCGAGGGTGAAGCCTCGGTTGCGGCCCGGCGTGTGGTCGCGGCGCTGAGGGCCGCCAGCGTTGGGGTGGTTGGCGACGGTCCCGACGGGTTTGGTCCCTGCGAGGTGGTGGAGCGGTTCGGCGATGTTGACCTTCGCCCCGACCGGCGACAGCTGGACGAGCTGTTCGCGGCTGCTGATGCCGTTTCGGCCGACGAACTCGAAGCTGCTCGCAACGTGGTTGCAGCTCGGCTCGATGGGCTCGACCAGATGCCTGCCAGCGAAACCGAACCCAGCTTGCGTCTATACGGCGCACTGGGCGCCATGGTCGCGCAGCGGGGTTGGTCGGCGGTGGCGACGCGATGCTGGCCCGAGTGTTTCACAGACAGGGGAGGGGCAATCTGCTCGCCGTTGGGGATGTTGGCCGACGACGGCGTACCCGGCGCCTGCGAGGCCGACATGTTGGGCGCCACGACCATGCTGGCGCTGGGCCAGTTGGCGGGCACGCCAGCGGTGTTGCTCGACCTGGTGGCGGTCGACACTGATGCCGATTGGGCGGTGCTGTGGCACTGCGGGGTGGCGCCGACATCCACGGCCGACCCCGACCAGCCAGCCCTCGCCGGGCGTCACCCCAACCGCGAGCTGGCGCTGACACATCAGTTCTCGATGAGGCCCGGTCGCATCACGCTGGCCCGGTTCTCCAACAGCAGGGGAGTCGACAGGCTGGTGTACGCAACCGGTGAGGTGCTGGCGTCACCGCCGGCATTCAGGGGCACATCGGCAACGGTCCGGTTCGACCATGGGGCCGGAGATGTGCTGTCGACGGTGCTGGCCGAGGGGCTCGATCACCACCTGGCGCTGGTCTATGGCGAATTCGCCGACGAGCTCGAAGCGCTGGCTGCCGAGTTGGGTGTGAGTGTTGTCCGCCTCTAGCGACTGCTAGTCCACATGGGTTGCGGCGCCGGCCAAGGTCGCGTTGTACAGCAATATCAGCAGGAACGCCGTCACAGCCGACAGCGCCATGGTGGCGCCCGCAGCCGTGCCTGCATGGAAGCTGATCAGCAACCCGGCCGTCACCGAAACGGCGCCGATGGCCACCGACGTGACCATGATCACAGGCACCCGGTTGACCACCAGTGACGCAGCGGCGGGTGGCGCTATCAGGAACGAGAAAACCAACAGGTTGCCGACCGCTTGGAACGAGGCGACGATCGAGATCGCCAGCAGCGCCAACAGCAGGGCGTGCGCCAGGCGGGGTTTCATTCCCAGAAGGCGAGCGAGGGTTTCGTCGAAGGTCAGCACCAGAAAGGCGCGGTAGAACACCACGACCACGATCACTGCCACCGCCGCAGCAATCGCCTGGCGGGTTATGTCGGGTCCGTCGACGGCGGTGATCGAGCCGAACAAGAAGCGGTTGAGGTCGCCCGTGTACGAGCCGCCGGCGCCCGACATGATTACCACCGCCAACGCCAGGAACCCTACGAATAGAACACCTATCGAGGTGTCGTCTGGCAGCGGCGACCGGGCGCTTATGGCTGCGATGCCGCCGACCATCACCAGAGCGGCCAGCAGTGCCCCCAGTGTGGTGTTGAACCCCAGAACGAACGCTATGGCGATGCCGGGCAGAACCCCGTGTGCCAGGGCGTCGCCCAAGAACGCCATGCCTCGCAGCACAACCCAGGTTCCGACCACCGACGTGGTGACCACGGCAAGCAGGGCGGCCAGCAGGGTGTTTCGCATGAACGAATGATCGATCAGGGGGTCGAGCCAGAACGCCTTGGCGCCGGTCACCGGGTTGGGCGACACCGGCAAAGCTGCCAGCACCACCAGCAGGGCTACCAGCGAGCCCGCCAAGAGCAACCTTCGTGAGCCCGCATTCGACATCGACACCAGACTACGGCCGAAGCCGTGGCCAGCCGACAGAGGAAGCGACCCGGCCCGCCCACCGTTGGACGGGCCGGGTCGGCGCCCTTACAGATTTGATCCAGGGGTTGTGAAGTCGGCGATGCCCGTGAGGTCGGTTGCGGTGCCATTGCCAGTGAAGTCGCTGCGAACGAGGCTCACCGTGCCCGAACCCGGCGACTCCTGCTCAGCCTGCAGACCCTTGTCGGCGTTGCTGGTCACCGCGCTCCGAACGATCCTTGCTCGCAGGTCGCCGTCCGCCAGCTCCTCGACCTGGATGCCCTCATCGCCATTGCCTGTGATGGTCGACCGGACGACGTTCAACGCGACGCTGCCGCCCTCCTCCTCGGTGACCTTGAGACCATCGCCGTCGCCTGCCGACAGTGAGGTGCGGGAGATGCTGACGATGTTGTCGCCCTCGCCGAGTTCTTCGAATTCGGCGTTGTCCGCGGTTTCGGCCGAATCGATGGTCGAGTTGCGAATCTGGGCACGGATGTCTCCGCCGTCCTCCTCGGTGATCTTCACGCCCTCATCCAGGTTCGAGTTGGCGGTGACGTTGCGCGCATCGAGAATGGCCGAGCCCTCGCCGGCCTCGTCCAGGTCGATGCCCTCGTCGTTGTTGTCACTGAAGACCGAGCCGCGGATGAGCGCAACCATGTCGCCATCGTCTGCTTCGTCCATGTCGAACGCGTCGTCGAGGTCCTCGATCATCGATCCGGTGTCTCCGCCGCAGTAGGTGGCTTCAGAGCACAGGATCTCGGCGGTGGCCCCGTTGTCCACAAACGTCGACCCAGACACCTCGGCCCAGTTGGCCCCTTCACCGGTCTCGTCGAGTTCGACACCGTCAGCGAGGTTGCCGGCGAAGGTCGATCGTTCGATTTCGGCGCGAAGGTCGCCAGGTCCTCCCTGATCGACCCGCAGCCCGTCGAAGTCTTGAGGACAGCCGGTCGCCTGTGTGATGTCGAATCCGGCGACACGGCCACTGTTGGTGATGGTCGTGCGGTTGACTTCGATCTCGATCGTGGTGCCCGAGTCCACGGGATGAGGGTCGGTGCACAGCGGGTGAATGAAGTCATCGGTGTTGTACCCGGTGGTCGACTGTCCATCGACCAGGATTCCGTGGAACTGCGAGTCCACCACCTCGACGTTTTCGAGTTCGATCTCGACCTCACCACCACCGGCGGGCAAGAAGACCGCCAGACCGTTGTTGAAGCTCGAGTTGAAGCTGAGCCGCTTGATCGAAAGGTCAGCGCCGCTTCGAGAAACGAACAGACCGCTGTCCCAGGTGTCGGTGTCGGGCGTGGCATCGGCGCCCGACAGGGTGCTGCCGCGGCCGTTGATGCTCAGGTCCTGATCACCCGTATACGTGATCTCGCTAGTCACCGCGACTGTGAAGGTGTCGGTGAAGACGATCCGGCCGATTCTCGGGTTTGAGTTCGCGTGTTCGACTGCGGCGGCGAACGAGCCCGGACCTGCGGGCGCGTCGTTTGTCACCAGGACGGTGTTCGAGCGTTCGTCGCGCTCGCTGTCTCGGTCGTCGTCGCGTTCGCGTCCCCCGGCCGATGCCGGCAATCCGGCCGAGGCGAGTGCCAGGGCAGCGACTCCGATCGACACAATCGAGCGAGCGGTTCTACGTTTCATTCTTCGAGCCAATCGTTAGCGTCTGATGGTTGGCTCGAACCTATGCAGGCAAGGTGAACACGAGTTGACCTCTTCGTGGCTCTGCGGTGTCGTCTCCGAAGACGATGCGAGTCGCCCGAAGCAGCGGCTGGCCGTGTTCCGCCGCCGCCAACCCACTCAGCGTGGTTTCAGGCGCGACGGAAGGTGAGGAGACGCGTCCGCGGGCGCGGTTGATCGGCTGACCTTCGGGGCTTGACCCTGTTGCCCTGCGGCCTTCAACTCATCGAGGAAGTCGGCATACCACCGCGGTGAGTTCCACTTCCGTTGCAGCGGCCAGCCGATGTCGACGTCGCACAGATGGCTCCGGGCGAACGCCAGGTCGGTCTTGTACCAATCAACGGGCAGGATGCTCTCGAGGTCGATGAAGCACGGGGTGTTCCCCAGCAAGATGACGTTGTGGAACCGCAGGTCGTTCCAGTAAAAACCGGATCGCCGTGTCACCTCGCAGATCAGGTCCGCGTAGCTGGTCGCTCCGACCATCTGATCGAATTCGTAGGGTGTGAGCAGCCGGCCCGCCGTGATCGCATAGCCCCGAACCCGCTCATCGTCGTCGGTTATCAGAAACCTCAGGCCAGGGGAGATGTCGCGGTACACGCCTGCATCGAGTGCATCCACCAGGAACCGGCCCTCACCGTTTAGACAGAACGTGGGCTCGAAGACCTTCAAGTAGCTGTCGTCGGCCTTGTCGTAGTAGACCTCGCAGCCACGTGGACGCCAGGTTCCGTTTCTGCCGAATTCGTCGGAGTGTTGTCCGTTCGGTTCGACTACGAACCTCAGATGTACGTCGGCCTTCGCCAGTTCATAGCGGCGCTTGTCGGCCAAGTCGAACTCGTGAATGGATCGGCGCCTTATCGGTTCTGGGTTCGGGAGGCGGTCGGATTGGATGATCTCGTTCAGGGCCCGGGCTCCGAACGCGTCCACGTCGAGGACCACTTCCTCGTCGAACCTGAAGCTAGTGGTCGCCTGCAGCGCGTAGTACGACCGCCGAGCCAGCCATGCTGGGGCGTTCTTTATCTTTCTGACTGTCCTCGGAACGCGGATTCCCACAAGTTCATCATCGGTAATTCGACCATCTTCTGTACCGAATCGTCGAGCTCTGCCTGACATCCATGTGCGTGAGTCAGGTCTAAGCCCTGCCGGCTTGACCAAGCGGCGCACTCAGGATCCAGCCGAGATCGCCCCGCGAGAGCGAGCCGATTGGAACTGACGCTGGGCCTCAGAGCGACGACGGCCGCCGTTCTCATTCGGCTGCCCGTGCTCGACGCAAGACGGGTGCGCTGCAACGCCCCCAACCGTGAACGAATCGTCTCGATCGTCGATCGAGAGCCCGCAGTACCTGCAACCCACCATGCCCATATGTTACCGAGGGACTGCCTCGGATGGTTGTGTGATCGCGAAAGCCCCACAGGGGTCGGCACTGGTTGTTCTTCTCGGCTTCTTCGAGTTCGGCGCCCGTAAGGCCTTCGCAGGGTGGGGCGGGATCACTATCCCACTCGGTGTGGTCTCATGCGTTGCGGAAAGTGACCAAACGCGTCCACGGGCGCGTTTGGGTGACCTTGGGTGACCTTGAGGTCACTCGCAGCGTCCGACGTGTGTTCCGCGGAACGCAAAAAGCGAAACGACCAGGGCGCGGGCCCTGGTCGATGACGTGCTACTTGCCCGGTGGGGAGTTCGGCGCTGCCGAACTCCGTAAGCGAACGAAGTGAGCGACGTGGAGCTGATGGGACTCGAACCCACGACCCCTTGCATGCCATGCAGCCCGTAACGTGTCCGACAGTGTTCGGGATCGTCCGCTCGTGTTCCGGCGAATCCGGATGTATCGGCGCATTTGCGCAGTTCAGCAAGGGTATTTGAGTCCAGTAAGTCCAGCCTGGTCCGTTCTCAAGCGCCGAACGACCCCGACCGAGCCTTGAACGAGGTCTGCATTTGGTGGCTGCGTTTCTGGCTGCGTCGCGGTCGTGTTTGCTGACCACTTAGTGCCGCGCCGGTTCCCCGCGTGTTCGATCGCCTACCCATCTTGAGCGCTGACTTCGCCGACGGTCAGGTGATCGGCAGATCACGGACACGAATCCGCTGCGGGCTCAGCGACACGATGGCGCCCGCCTCGAGGACGCCCTCGAGTCCGCCGAGGTTGTCGAGAAGGAGCCTTGCATGAACCTCGGGAGCTTGGTCGGCTGTGTCCCGCAGTAACACAACCGAGGGTGACGATGCTCGGCGCAGGGCCAACAGCATCGCGAAGTCCGTGTCGGCCGTGATCACAGTGAGTTGGTGAGCGACCGCGTAGTCGAAGATGCGTTCGTCGGGCGCGGTGAGCAGATCGTGGTCCGCGACGTGAGAGGCTTCGAACCCGACCTCCGTGAGAGAGGACGCGACCTTCGGTGAAAGGTTGGCGTCGAGCAGGTATCTCACGCGAAGCGTGCGACGGGCAGATCCCGCTCGGCGACGCGAGCCGCCCCGTACTCGAGCGCGGCAGTGATGTCCTCATCCTCGAGGTACGGATAGTCGTCGAGGACCTGCTGACGCGTCTGCCCCGCAGCGAGCTGCCCGAGAACCGTGGACACGGTCACCCTCAGCCCCCGTATGCATGGCAGGCCACCCATGACGTCAGGGTCGATGGTGATCCTGTCGAGATGCATAACGCCAATGTTACCCACGGGGCCTTCGCACTGGCTATCGATCCCGGTCGCGAAGCGATGCCCTCGCAGTCATGGTCCCGATGGCGGGCTCCACGTGGTGCGCCGCGTCTTCAGGGGCTTGGCTCCTGTCGATGTCCGACAATCAGGAACGGTGTCCTGCGAAACCCTATGTAGCTGCCTCCTGCGATGATCATCCCGTTGTAGTCGACCACCTCACTTGCCCAGACGTCGCTGATCCACGTGCCCGTGCGCCGCGACACGTCTACGTCGGAGATCCTCGTTGCGTTGTCCTCGTCCACGAGCCATACGATCAGCGAGTATTGATGGAAGATCTCGGGCGCGAGCGGAACCTCGGCAACCCCAGTAATCACGAAGAACCCGTCAGCGGTGAATGCTTCTTGGACCTGTTCCACCACACCGTCGGGCGATGGT
This sequence comes from Acidimicrobiales bacterium, assembly GCA_020439485.1. Lineage (GTDB taxonomy): Bacteria > Actinomycetota > Acidimicrobiia > Acidimicrobiales > Poriferisodalaceae > JAAETH01. The sequence goes on from JAGQSP010000109.1 coordinate 18,540, forward strand.
GGTAGTTGCAGGCGCTGTGTTGTGTGATCGTCAGCCGTTACGTTCGCGTACGGGGTGCTCGTGTGATCCCTACGATCGGGTGAGCGGACAAGCCCCGTCGGATGGCCGGTCTGCACGGTCGCGTCCGCGGCGTGCTCATCGATAATCCAGTGGAGGGCGTCAGAATCGTCGGAGAAGGGCCGGGGCACGATTGCGAGCCGGTCGCCAAATCGACGGATGTCTGCGAATGTGGCTGAGACATCGTTTCCGTCAAGTCCGCGTAGCGGCGAACCGTCCCACGTGCATGAGTCATCGGAGTGCAGGAGGTAGACCAGGCGGTCTTCGTCGCGTGCTACGACGAAGACCCGCTCACCCGACACAAACGCGTCCATGGCAGTCAGCCTCGGCATGCGCGTGAGTGGACACTCGATCCACTGCTCGGTGCCAGTTGGGAGTAGATGCATCGTCTCGTCGGATGTCAGCAACAGACCATCTTCGGTGCGAAGAGCCACGGCCACCCAGACATCCGGGGTCGCGACCTGCTCCCAGGTCCGCCCATCGCTCGACTCGAACACACGCTCGTAGTCCACTACAGCGGTGACGGCATGAGGCGAGGTGTCAATCCGGACGTACTCGCCAGCGCGAGAGCCAAGGTCGACAAGGAACCAGTTCTCAGCGACCGGTTCGTTACCCGGCCGACTTGCCGATGCGGCAGTAATCGACGCAAGAGCCCCGGTGGTTGGCTCGACCTGCCCGGCACCGTCAACCGAAGTCGGAGTCGACACCCCCTCCGAACTGGAACACCCAACGAAGCCCGAGGTAGCGGCAACCAGCGCAAGGGCGAACCGTCCCGCGTTCGCGAGTCGGGCAGCCGCTGACCTCCAAGACGCCAAGGTTTTCGGAGGCTCGGGTTCGGCCTTTGCTTCAGGCTTGCTCGATCGGTCGGCCCACACCCGACAACTGTACGCTCAGCTACACCGCGTAGCGGTTACGTCTTGCACGGCGCGGCACCGCGGCAGGGCCAACTCAGACCAGCGCAAATCGGGCCCAGATCCATCGACAGCGACGAGACGCTCTCTCGCGTTCTTCGTTCCTGCGATCATGCTCACCTACCCGCATGCCGTGGAAGCGGACAAAGAAACTCGTCGAAGGAATCGGCGATGAGGTGGACAGTTCGCGCGACAACGAACTCGATCACGGACCCTCCACGTGCTGGCCGTGCCAACAAGCGAAAAGCTACGTTCGAAATGGCTACGTCGGCAAAAACGAAAGAAACCCCAGAATCAGAATTGGTTCCTGACCTGGGGTTTTTCTTGTGGAGCTGATGGGACTCGAACCCACGACCCCTTGCATGCCATGCAAGTGCTCTAGCCAGCTGAGCTACAGCCCCGAGATCGGTTCCGCCGTTTCCGGCGGAGTCACGAATCGTAGCAGAACCTCACGAGATTGCTACCCCATCATCGGGGATTGTCGGGGTCGCGCAGGAAGGCCTCGATCTCGAATGCCAACTCGTCGGCGTCGGGCACGGCCGAGTCTCTCGAGGCTTCCATCTGGTCGACGTGGGCCTCGAGCGCGGCGAGCATTTCGATGTGTTGGGGGTCGGCGGCGACCAGTTCGTCGATGTGTCGCTTGTTGGTGTCGCCGGCCCTCGCCAACAGCGACACGTCGAAGTCGACATCGACGAGGCCCGATAGGGCCGACACCAAGGCCCTGGCGCCTTCGGGATAGTCCATGGCGGCGACATAGTGGGGAACGGCTGCCCACAGCGTGGCCGCCGGCATCCTCCGGGCACCGGCCTCGACCTCGATGGCGGCGTGCACTCCGGCAGGCACCTCCATGCGAGTGTTGTTGTGTCCGATTGCCTCGATGAGGGCACGGTTTGTTGAAGTGCTGACCACATTGGTGGGGCGGGTGTGGGGGACCGGCGACGGAAACGCCCCGATACCGAGGATCTTGGTGACCCCGAACATGCGGGCGAGGTCGACCACCGCGGTGGCGAACTTGCGCCAGTGCCGGTCCGGTTCGGCCCCGCGCAGCACCAGGAAGTCGGCGTCGGCGAGGCGACCGTGGGCTATCTCGATGCGGGGCCAGACCAAGCCGTCGATGTGGCCGTCGTTCAGGTGCATCGTCGGACGCCGGCTGCGATAGTCGACGAGGGCGTCATCGTCGAACTCGACGATGGTGGTCACGGGGGCCAATTGGCCCACGATCGAATCGGCAGCCAACGCTGCGGCAGAACCGGCGTCGATCCAACCCTTGAGGTGCATCAACAGCACCGGGCTCTTCGCCTCGGGTTCGGCGACCAGTGAATACAGCGAGTCAGGCATCGGCCAACCACTGTACGTACTGGTGGGGTTGGGGTGTCGTGCAACGCATCAGGGCCGACTCACGATATACAGAACAGTTGGACCGAGCTTAGGAGCGTCCTATGACGATGATCGATGTCACCGACCAGACCTTTGAAGCCGAAGTGCTGCAAAAGTCCATGGAAGTGCCCGTCGTGGTCGACCTGTGGGCGCCCTGGTGTGGCCCGTGCCGCACATTGGGCCCGATCCTCGACAAGGTCATCGGCGAGACCGGTGGCAAGGTCATCGGAGTCAAGATCAACGTCGACGAGAACCCGGGTGTGTCGCAGGCGTTCCAGGTGCAGTCGATTCCGATGGTCGTTGCGTTCAAGGACGGCCAGGCCGTCGACGGGTTCCTGGGCGCCCAGGGCGAACCGGCTGTGCGCGACTTCATCGACAAGCTGGCGCCCACCGAGGACGAGCTCGAGATGCACGCCCTGATCGAAGCCGGCGACGAGGAATCGTTGCTGAAGGTCCTGGAGGTCGATCCTGGCAACGAGCAGGCCATCGTGAAGCTGGCGGACGCGTGGGTGAAGGACGGGCGCAACGAGGAAGCCCTCGACCTGCTCAGCCGCATTCCCGAAACCGCCGAAACGCGCCACATCGCGGCGATGGCCCGCACCGGCGTCGACGAGGCCCACGCCAACGTTCAGCGCCTGGCCGAACTGTTGCCGTCGGTCAAGGCCGACGACGCAGCTCGCCAGGAGTTCGTCGACCTGCTCGAGGTGATGGGCCCCGAGAACCCCGCCACGGCCGAGTGGCGAAAGAAGCTGTCGACCGCCCTGTTCTAGGCGTCGCTCTCGCTCATCGGAATCGCATCGGCGGCGCTAGGCTCGCCTGCACCTTCCCCCTGACGTAGTCCAACCGTCGGGAGTCCTCATGCCGGGCGAGATCAAGCCTGGTTCGGTGTTGGCCGCGGCGGCAGCCGTGGTTGTTGCTCTTCTGGTCCTCTGGCTTTGGCCATCTGATGCTGCGCGCCCCGAATCGAAGCTGCCAAGGGCGTCGACGACGCTGCCACAAGACCAGCCCTACATAACCCAACCCGAGGTGGTGGTACACCTCTCCGGAGCGGTCGCGAACCCGGGCGTATACCGCCTGGAACCGGGCCTGCGTCTCGTCGACCTCGTCGAGGCCGCCGGCGGTGCCGCAGACACCGCCGATCTCGACCGCCTGAACCTGGCCCAGGTACTCCACGACGGCGACCGGGTGCACGTGCCGGTGATCGGCGAGGCACCGGGGGCTGCTCCAAACCCTGCGCGATCCCAGGCCGAAGGCGGCGCTCCGGTCGACATCAACACCGCGACCGCCGCCGAGTTGGAAGCCCTTCCCGGCATCGGGCCCGCTCTGGCTGCAGCCATCGTCGACGAAAGACAGACTGGCGGACCCTTCGGTTCGGTCGACGATCTGGACCGGGTCAGCGGCATCGGGCCGGCCAAGATCGACGGCCTGCGAGACCACGCCCGTGTCTGAGCCCTTGCGCTTCGGGGCGTTGCGGCCCCTGCCCATCGCCGGTTTCACCGCCTCCGAGGCCGCAGCGGCCGCCGCCGGTGTGAGCGTGGGCGTGGCGTGGTCGACGCGGGTTCCGGTGGCGATGTTCGTCTGCGCGCTCGGCGTCGCGGCGTGGGCCGTCGCAGTCTTGATGGTGCCTTCGCCGAGGCGGCGCCGATTGCTGGCGACCAGCCTGCTGACCGTGGGGCTGTTCGTCTCGGCGGGCGACCTCTCGGCGAAGGCCATGCACGGCCTGAGTCCAGCCACAAAAGGCGAGTTCGACGGGCGCGTGCGACTGGTGTCCGACCCCGAACGCCGCGGCGCGGGCGTGTCGGCCGAAGTGCGATGGCAGGCCGGGCGCTACCAGGTGTGGGCGTTCGGTCGTGCGGCGAACGTTCTGCAGCAAGCCGCAGTGGGTGAAGAGGTAGGCATCCGCGGCTCGGTGGAGCCCCTCGACGGGCCATCGGGTTGGGCGCTGTCGCGCCATCTGGTCGGCCGGATAGACGCGACCGTGCTGTGGCGAACCGGCGACGAAATCGGCTGGTGGTGGCGTTCGACCAACGCTGTGCGCAGCCATTTGGCCCAGGGCGCATCGGGGCTGGGCCCGGTGGAACGTGCCCTGCTGCTCGGCTTCACGGTGGGCGACGACCGAGACCTGCCCGACGATGTGGTCGATGACTTCCGCGCCAGCGGCCTGTCGCACCTGACCGCTGTGTCTGGGCAGAACGTGGTGCTGGTGTTGGGGCTCGTGGCGCCCTTGCTGAAACGTGCGTCGCGCCACACCAGGTCGGTGGTTCTGCTTGCGGTGCTGGCCTGGTTCGGCCTGTTGACGAGGTGGGAACCATCGGTCGTCAGGGCTGTGGTCATGGCCGGCGTAGCTGTGGTCTCTCCGGTGCCGAATCGTCCCGGCGGCCGTTTCACCCTGCTGGCCCTGGTGGTCGGGGCGTTGTTGATGATCGATCCGCTGCTGGCGTGGTCGGTTGGGTTTCGCCTGTCGGTGGCAGCGACCCTGGGTTTGGTCCTGCTGGCCGGGCGGCTGGAGAAGGCGCTTCCCGGACCTGCGTCGGTGACCCAGCCCATTGCCGTTACAGCCGCGGCGCAGCTGGCCGTGGCGCCCGTGCAACTGGCGACGTTCGGTCCGGTGCCCATGGCAGCGCTTCCCGCCAACGTGGCGGCTGGTCCGGTGGCGGCGCCCCTGATGGTGTGGGGGTCGACCGCCGGCATGGTCGCCGGGTGGTTGCCGGTGCCCGCAGCCAATGCGTTGCACGTTCCAACCCGAATGATGGCGGGCTGGGTGGCGATGGTGGCTCGGCTGGGTGCCGATAGCGCAATGCCCCACATCGGTTGGCGTCAGCTGGTCGCCGCGCTGGTGGGTATTGGTGTGTTCTGGTTGTCGCGCCGAGTGTCGCACCGGCGAGGTAGGTTCGGCGCAGATGAAGTCGAAGCCGATCTACCTGCTGAACGGTGATGATCCGTCGCTGCTGTCCGAGTCGCTGACCAAGCTGGTCAACGAACTCGTAGGCGATGGTGATCGCACCCTGCTGGTCGACGAACTCGCCGGCGAGGAGTACACGGTTGAGCACGTCGTCGACGCAGCCCACACCATCGCGTTCTTGTCCGACAGGCGGATCGTGGTGGCTCGCGGATTCGAGAGGTTCTCCGCCGACGAGCTCGATCCGATGGTCAGATACCTGGGCGACCCGCTCGATACGTCGACCGTGGTTGTCGAATGGCGATCGGGCCGCATTCCCAAGCGCCTCACCGACGCCATCAAGTCCGCCGGCGGCGAGAAACGCTCGACGGCGGCACCAGCCCAGGCGCGGGCCCGGCAGGGGTGGCTCGACGAGCGCATGGCCAGCTCACCCGTGGCGCTCGAACCCAGGGCCAAGAAGCTCATAGCCGATCACCTCGGCGAAGACGTGGGCCGCCTCGGGGGCCTGTTGGCGACGCTCGAGTCGGCGTTTGGGCCTGGCGTGAAACTGGGCGTCGACGACGTGGCGCCGTTCTTGGGTGACGCCGGCTCGGTGCCGGTGTGGGACCTCACCGACGCGGTCGACAGGGGCGACATCGGTGGGTCGCTCGGCGTGCTGGCACGCATGCTCGATGCCGGCGGGATGCACCCGTTGCAGGTGATGGCCGTGCTGCACCGCCACTTCGAGCGGATGCTCATGCTCGACGGCAGTGGGGTGCGCGACGACAAGGCCGCCGCGGCACTGCTGGGCATGAAGGGTTCGACCTTCCCGGCCAAGAAGGCCTTGACGCAGACCCGACGGTTGGGGTCAGAACCCATCAGGTCGGCGATCGGCCTGTTGGCGCGCGCCGATCTGGATCTGAAGGGCAACTCCGCGCTCGAGGCGCGAACCGTGGTCGAGATCTTGACCGCTCGGCTGGCTCAGCTGGCGGCCCGGCGCTGACCGACGCCGGCAGGAGTGCTAGCCGGCCTGATTGACCTTGCGCGCCAGGCGGGCCTTGCGGCGAGCGGCCGTGTTCTTGTGCAGAACACCCTTGGACACCGCCATGTCGATGCGCTTTTGGGCCAGGCGGTAAGCGTCTTCGGCGCCTTCGCCGGCCTCGGCGGCGGTGACCACGTTCTTGGCGCGCGTCTTCAGCTCGCTGTTGACGGCCTTGTTGCGCTCGCGGCGGGTCTCGTTCTGGCGGTTGCGCTTGAT
>JAGQSP010000110.1 GCA_020439485.1 Acidimicrobiales bacterium
CGTGATGGACAACCGATGCCAGGTCGCGATCGGTCTCGTCATAGATCTCGCCGACCAACTCCTCGACCAGGTCCTCGACTGTCACGATGCCCTCGGCCCCGCCGTGTTCGTCGACCACCAACGCCATTTGGGCGCGCTGGGCCTGCAGCTCACGCAGCGTGTCGAGCACCCGGGCCGACTCGGGAAACATGGGCAGATCCATCACCACAGACGAGATAGGTCGGTCGCCGGCGTCGAGCAACTGTCGAAGGTGGACCACCCCCACAACCTGATCCAACCGACCTCCATCGGCAACCGGCGCCCGGCTGTGCCCGGACGCTGCCAACCGGTCCAGCGCCTCGGTGCTGGACCACCCCATGTCGACCACAAAGACATGGCTTCGGGGAACCAGGATCTCGACTAGCGAGCGGTCGGCGATCTCGAATGCTCCGTCGATGATCTGACGTTGCTCTGGTGTGAATGTCGGCTGCACAGCCACCATGTCACGAAGCTCTTCTTGCGTGACTTCCTCGCGCCTCCGGTCGGGGTCGCCGCCCACCAGGCGCACCACGACATCGGTCGAGTGCGAAAGCAGCCACACCAACGGCCGCGACACCTTCGACATCGCCGCCAAAGGGCGGGCCATGATTAGGCCCCATCGCTCGGCCATCTGCATCGCGAGACGCTTTGGTGCCAGCTCGCCCAGCACAAGCGTCAGATACGACAGCGCCAAAGTCACCACGACAATCGCCGCCGGCCCGGCGCCGCGACCCAGGAATGCCAGCGGTTCTTCCAGCGGCTCGGCCAGCGACACCGCAGCTGTGGCCGATGCGAGAAACCCAGCGAGCGTGATGCCTACCTGGATGGTCGCCAGAAACTGGTTGGGCTCGCGGGCCAAGCGCACGAGCAACTCGCCCGTAGCCGAATGCTTCTCGAGGCGCTGAAGCTGGCCTTCACGAAGAGACACCAACGCCATCTCCGTGCCCGCAAACGCCGCGTTGACTACGACCAACACAGCGACAAGCCCTACCTGGAACCACAACCCCGACATTCGATCTCCGACCATCCGAAGCGGCAATCGACCGCACCTACAGTCTGGCGCCACCAACGCCCACTGCTATCTCTCAAGACTTATTGAGTCAACTGTTCTTGAGGTATATGCTCGCGGTGCGTTGCAACGGAAGGCCACACGACATGCCGGATGATCAGCCCGACGAAGGACCGCTGCGTCTCTCTGCCGAAGAGATCCTGCTAATAAGGCGGTCCTCGCAGCGCCTCGGTGAGGAGTTCGAAGGCGTATTCAACGTCGAGACCATCGAGCGCTTCATCATCGATTCGCAGACGAAGCTGAGCTCAACTGCTCGAATCGCCAACTGGCTGCCGGTGCTGGTCGAACGCTTCACCCGCGATCGACTCAAAGCGCTGGCACGCCTCGAAGTCGGCAGCCTCGGCAGGCCGGCCGTGCTGTTCTTGTGTGTTCACAACGCCGGGCGTTCACAGATCGCTGCCGGTTGGCTGCGCCACATGGCGGGAGATCGGGTCGATGTGTTCTCGGGCGGCTCCCAACCCGAGCACTCGGTCAACGATGTCGCCATCGAGGCCATGCAAGAGGTGGGCATCGACATCTCGCACGAGTACCCCAAACCGTGGACCGACGAAATCGCCCGGGCCGCGGACGTGATCGTCAGCATGGGTTGCGGCGATGCATGCCCAGTGTTTCCCGGGAAGCGCTACGAGGACTGGGACCTGACCGACCCTGCGGGCCAGCCCCTGGAGGTCGTCAGGCAGGTCCGCGACCAGATCCGCTCTCGCGTCGAGGACCTGGTCAAGAGTCTGGGTCTCGACGACTACGAGGCTCGACCAACCGGGTAAGGGCGGTTCTGGACGGGACGCGCACCTGTGCTGGTGTCGGGCACCGCGGTCGCCTGGTCGACGTGATCGGCAAACCACCGCAACACGCCGGCTCGCTCCAGCAGATCGTCCAAGCGAGGCGACCTGGCCTCAACGTAGCGGGCCAACATGACACCTCTGGCCTGATCCAGGAACGGGGTGGTCGCAATCTCGGCAATTACCCCGTCGGCAAGCGCCACAGACGCCGAACCGGCAACGGTGGCTTGGGCAACCCAGGGCAAATAGTGGCGACCCGCTTGCGCTATGACGTCGACCAGCGACTGAGCGATGTCGTCGGCGTCGAGCCAACCGCCGAACTGTTGGCGCTGGGGCATCATCAGCCGATGCGTATGGCCGACCACGGCCGGGCCATGCTGATCGGCGATTTCGCGACAGTACGGGTCACCCACGAAGTGGGCGGCGTTGGCGCCGAAAACGGCGAAGTCGGCCAACGACGGCCTACTGCCGAGCAGATAGCCACCATCGCCGAGGTGGACTTCGAGCGCCTCGAACCACGGCACCAACACCGCAGACATCCAAACGTCGATGTTGTCTGCCGTGACCCCCAGGTCGGGCAGGCTGGCCGTCATGTTCGCGACGACGTTGGTCCTGACCAGCGCTCCGGGCAATCCGATGGCAGCCGACAGTTCCTCGGCGATCTGCCAGCCGGCGGGTTCGGTGTTGGCCGGGTAGCTCCAGCGGCTTCCGACCGCGGGCCGATAGAACCACTCGTCGGAGAAGTCGTCCAACAAGTAGGCGACAAACCGAAGCACTGGATCTTCTGGCACAACGCGCCTGTCCTCGTCGACGGAGTGATCGAGATATTCGATGATGGCCGTCGAGTCCCACATCAGCTCGCCGTCGGGGGCGGTTACGACAGGGATGCCGCCCGTCCAACCCGCCTCAGTAGCCGCCGGGTGAAGGCTGGGCGGACACGGCTCGAGCCGCCAGGGCCGGTCGGTGTAGTCGAGGTATCCGGTCACCTTGCGAGTGAAGTACGACCTGGTGAGCCCGTGGACGATGTATGGAGCCATGGGCCGATTCTGTCTCATGCGCCGGCTCACCACCGATTAGCGTCGCCAATCATGCAGTCGTTCGCCATCCACGGTGCTGGGCCGCTGATGCCCGATGCGCTGGTTGGCCTGGCCCGATCGGCTCAGGCTGAGGGTGTTGCCAACGTCTCCGCGACGATTCGAGGCTGGACCGAGGGCACGCAGCGCTTTGAGCTCCCGGGCGAGTCGCTGCTGATAGCCCGGGACGAATCGGGTCAGGCCGTGGGAGTGGGGGGCCTGACGCTGTGCCCCCATGTCGATGGCGCCTTTCGCATGCGGCGGTTCTACGTCGAGCCGGCCTGGAGACGCCACGGTGTGGCAAGAACCCTCGCCCGACGGTTACTCGCCCTGGCGGCCCAACACACCGATACCGTCACCTGCAACGCAGCGGCTTCTGCGGCCGCCCCCTTGTTCTGGGAATCGATGGGCTTCGAGCGATCAGAGGTGGTCGGCATTACCCACCTGTGGAGATCGAGTCACAACTAGCGACGGCGTTGGACGCCGCTGGTGCTAGAGCTGAAGCTGTGAGGCCACCATCGGGTCTATGGCCACATCGATCAGCAGGGGTGTTCCGGGCTGACGTTGGGCGATGTGCTTTTCCGCGATGTCGAAACCCGCCACGTTCTCGACCCTGACCGTGTCGTAGCCCATGGCCTCGGCCACCGTGCAGAAGTCGGGCCACTCATGCTGCGACACAGACGGGTCGATGCCCAATCGGAAGAGCTGGATGTGTTCGGCGCCGTAGCTGCCGTCGTTGAACACCACCACGATCAGGTCGAGCTGGTGTTCGACCGCCGTGTGCAGTTCGGCGATGCCGCCCATCATGAAGCCGCCGTCGCCGGTCAGCAGCACCGTGGGCCTGTCGGGTTTGGCCACAGCGGCCCCCACGGCATTACCCATCCCGAGGCCGATCGAGCCGAAGGCGTGGCTGGTCACCAGTGCTGTCGGCTCTGGCACTGGCATCGTCAGGGCTTGACGCATGAACCGACCCGTGTCCACCGCAACGGTGCGGTCGCTGGGGATGATCCGGTCCAGTTGCCGCAGCGCAGTTCGGGGGTCCAGGTGTGTGTCGGTGCTGAGGTCGTCGGCCGCGGGTTCATCCATGAGCTTGCGCTCCAGATCGGGCGAACGAAACGCCGACGGCTGGTGGTCGACGGAGCGCAGCATCTCGGTCATGTCCTGAACAACCCTGCGCACATCGCCGACCACGGCGACGTCCACGTCTACTCGCACACCGATCTGGGCCGGGTCGATATCGACCTGCACCACCCTCTTGTCGCGAAGCAGTGCACCTCGATCTGTGGTGTGGCGATTGAGGGCCGCACCGAGCACCAGCACGCAGTCGGCTTGCCCGATGGCGTCGAGCGCCGCGTCGTGAGCCAGCGTTCCGTGGATACCGAGGTTGAACTCTTCGCCACCGAAGTATCCCGAGCCCAACACGGTGGTGCAAAGCGGCGCTCCGAGTTCGTTGCCGAGGGCGACTATGTCGTCACGAGCCCCGGACAACACAGCCCCTCTGCCGGCGAGAATCAGGGGTCGGTTGGCCGAAGCCAGCAGACCCACGGCCCTGTCGAGGGCGTCGGGGTCGGCCCCGACCGATAGGTCGAAGCGACCAGCTGCCGGAACAGGCGTGTAGTCGGCTTCCTGGCGAGAGATGTCTACGGGCACGTTCAGGACAATTGGCCTGTGTTCGGCCCATGCCCTGCGGATGGCCTTGGCCAGGTCGGCGGCCAGCGTCGACGCAGACCAGACAGGAGCCCAGCCGGCACCAGTGGTGGCCACCAGGGCGGCCTGGTCGATCTGCTGGGGATGATCCAGCTCGTCGGCGGGCGTGTCTCCGGCAACCAGCAGCATGGGGGTGCGAGACCTGACCCCATCGACCAGCGCCGTGATGGTGTTGGTCATGCCAGGTCCGTGGGTGACAGTTGCGACGCCCAGGCGGCCCGAGCTTCGAGCGAAACCCAAAGCCATGCTGACCGCTATGGCCTCGTGGGTGGCTCCCACATAGGTGACCCCCAGATCGCGGATCAGGTGGTGCCCCATGAACAGGTTGGCGTCGCCGAGGACGCCGAACACCGTGTCGACCCCCTGATCGACGAGGCTGCGAGCAAGAACTTCCGAGGCCTTCATTTGGCCAACGTACAACCCAGCCGCTTCAGCAACTCAGCCGAGAGGGCTGCAACTACAGTTGCCACAACCTGCCGACGAGCACAGGGGACTGCGATGGCCGGCAACTTCGGTCCACCAAATGGCGATGGGGGCGTTAACCCCAACGGTCACTACGACGGAGGGGGCAGCGGCGGCACGGACCCTGTCCCCTATCCCGACGTTGGCGGTGACGGCGGCAGCGGCGGCGACACCAAGGAAGTGGATCTCGAGTTCGACTCGGGATCGTCCAGCAGCGCTGGCGACGATGCGGGTGTCAACAAGGGCGTGGGCACGCAGAGCAATGCGGGCCCATCGGAATTCCTGACCTACGCCTTCGACGTCAAATACGAAGGCAAAGACCCTGCGTTGTCCATGGCTACGCCTCACTCCTCCGAAGAGCCCGAAAAAAAGGGCGAGGATGGTGAGGGCTCGGACCCACAGCAGGCAGAGGAGCAGGAATCCAGCTCGATTTTCAAGATGGACCCTTACGAGGGCCCGGGCCACGACCCTGTGGGGCCTGACGGCACAGGCTCTGGGCTGAACCTCGACGACGATCGCCTTCACGACTTCTTGGACGACGACGCGGTCGAGGAGTTCGACGACGTCGACCTGTTCGATTGACACACTGGGCTTCCTGTTAAGAGGGCGGCTGAGAGCCCGGGCGACGAACGCGCCAGTGGCGTGACCACATCGGCGGTCACGCCACTGGAATGCTCGGTTGTGGTTGGCTCAGCTCGAAGGAAGCAGAACCGAGTCGATGATGTGCACGGTTGCGTTGGCGGTCTGGACGTCCATGCACAGCGTGGTGGCGGTGCCGTTGACCAGAACCGAGTCGCCGTCGGCCGTGAAGGTGATGGTCTCGCCGTTCACGGTCTGCGCCGAACCGGCCTCGATGAGCTCGGCCGAGCTGAGTCGCTCACCGGCGAGCACGTGCAGGGTCAAGACGCTGGTCAGCAGGTCCTGATCGGCCAACACCGCAGCCAGCTGGTCTTCGGGCAGCGCAGCGAACGCATCGTTGACAGGTGCGAAGATCGTGAACGGTCCATCGCTGTTCAATGTGTCGACCAGATCGGCCGCCACAACCGCATCGACAAGCGTGCTCAACAGCGGATTGTTCGAAGCAGCAGTGGCCGCAGTGTCGTCTGCCATGCCGGCAAACGAACCCTCACCATCGGCAGGAACAGCACCACACGCAGGGCCCGAGGGCATCATCGCCGACTCGCCCATCGAGTCGCCACCCATCGAGTCGCCACCCATCGAGTCATCGGTCATCGCTGCAATGGCGTCGAGAGCCACCTGGGGCAGCAGAACCGAATCGATGATGTGCACAGTGCCGTTGGCAACCGGCACATCAGAGCAGATGACGTGGGAATCGTTGACGGTCGTACCGTCGGCGCCCAGGCTGACCTCGCCGCCCTCTACGGTGGCAAACGTTCCACCGCTCAGTGCGGCTGCGTCGTTGTCACCTGGCACGACGTGATAGGTCAGCACCGCCGTCAGCAAGTCCTTGTCGGCCAGCACGGCGTCGAGGATCTCGGGATCGATGGCTGCGAACGCATCGTTGGTCGGGGCGAAGATCGTGAACGGCCCATCGCTGTTCAACGTGTCGACCAGATCGGCCGCCACAACCGCATCGACCAGCGTGCTCAACAGCGGATTGTTCGAAGCAGCAGTGGCCGCAGTGTCGTCGGCCATGCCGGCAAACGAACCCTCACCATCGGCAGGAACAGCACCACACGCAGGGCCGAAGGCTCCCATCATGTCGCCCATTGCGCCGTCATCGACCATGGCTTCGGTGGTTGTCGAAGCCTGAGTCGTGGTGGTCTGGTCGGCATCTGCCGCGGCATCGCCGTCGTCACTTGCACACGAAGCGAAAACCAGGGCGCCTGCCGCCACCACTGCCGCGAGCCGCAACCTCGAGCGGGCCGGGCGCTTGTGGTGGTCGAGTCTGTTGTTGTTCATGATCTTGCCTTTCTTGCAGTTGCGATCATCTGGAGCGTTGGTCACCGGCCTCAGGCCTCGTCTACGAGGACCACGACCGTGTGGTGACCGGTCGCTCCGTTTGGAAGTGGTTCGGAGCGGTCGGCGGTCTGGATGGATCCGTTTCGATCTGTTGCACGAACGGTGACGGAGTGCCGGCCAGGCGTGGCGTCCCAAGGCATCGACCACTGGCGCCACGTGTCGTCGCTCACGACGTCAGCCAGATCGGCCGGCATCCACGGGCCGTCGTCTATCGACAGTTCAACTCGCTCGATGCCCACGGTCTGGGCCCACGCCACCCCGCCGATCACGAACGGTCCTGCAGCGATGCGGGCCAGGCCCCTTGGGGTGTCGATGCGGCTCTGGAGCTTGATGGGTGCCTCGACCGAATAGCCGCGCGGTACCCAGTAGTGATCGAAGGCGTCGAATGTCGTCAGCTCGATCTCGCTGAGCCACTTGGTTGCCGACACATAGCCGTACAGTCCGGGGACGATGAGCCGCGCCGGGAAGCCGTGGGTCAGCGGCAGCGGCTCGCCGTTCATACCAACGGCTATCAGGGCGTCGCGGCCGTCCAATGCCGCCACCGGGAACCCGCAGGTGTAGCCGTCGACCGAGCGCCCCACGATCTGGTTTGCGGACGGGTCTATGCCCGCCTCGTCGAGCAGGTCATCCAGACGGGCGCCCAGCCAGCGGGCGTTGCCGATGAGGTTTCCGCCCACGGTGTTGGAGACGCACGCCAGCGTTATGTCCTTCTCCACCAGTTGCCGGTCGAGCAGTTCCGCGTAGCTGAGCCGCAGCTCGTTGTCGACCATTCCTGTGACCCTCAGCGACCAGGTATCGACGGGCACCTGGGGAACCACCAGCGCAGTGTCTATGCGGTAGAAGTCGGCGTTGGGGGTTACGAATGGGGCGGCGTTCTGGGCTTGGGCACCCGCAGGGATGGGGCTCAGATCGTTGGCCGGAGGTGGCAGCTGAACCGCCGCCCTCGAATCGGCGACTCCGAAGCGGCCGTTCAGCTTGCGGCCCGCGATGCCGGCAACCCCGGCCCCGGCAGCGACCACGCCCACAGCGGCAAGGAACCGGCGGCGCTCGTTGGGGTGTTCCATCCCCACGTGCCGAGGCTCGGCCAGGTTTGCGAAGCCCACCAGAGCCAGCCCAGCGGCGACCGAGCCCACAATCGTCGGAAGCGCCTGCCACCAGGCACCACCCGACCGACTGGTCCAGGCTGCAGCAGAACCCACCAATGCAAACAGCGCTATGCCCGCCAGGCCAACCCGAAGCCGGTGCCGAAGTGAGACCACTCCAACGGCGGCGGAGTAGGCGACCAACACCACGGCAATTCCGGCAAGCAGAGCAAGCTTGTCGTTGGTGCCAAACCAGTCGATTGCCCGCTCCTTCAGGGGGGCCGGCGCCAGATCGACCACCCGATCGCCCACCGACACAACGGGCGAACGCAGCGAGCGACTTGCCGCGCCGACCATCTCGGCGATGCCCAAGCCCAGGCCGGCCGAAGCGATCCCCGCAGCCGCCGCGCCTGCGATACCAGGGCGGGCTGTGTCGTCTCGAGAGTTGGCTTCGGGTTCCTCGCTGGTCTTCATGAACCAGGTTCGGAGCCCTCGGCCTGGTGGATGGGCTAGCTCGTCTCGCCGACCAGCAGGATCTCCCCGGTCGGCACATCTGAGCCGGTGTCGGGTTCGATGGTGATGCCCCAAGCCGCCGGGGCCCGCCCTTGGAGTTCAAGCGCAAGACGAATCGACCCGTCCTGTGGTGAGAACAGGCCCGTAGGGTTCGGGCCCTCGGCATCTATCAGCCACAGCTCGTAGGCGTTGCCTTCGCCGGGTTCGGCCAACCCGTTGGCAACCAAGACAGCCCGGTCCTGCGACGCCGACCAGACGACGCTGGCCTCGCCTGCATCGCCAACCAGCTCGGTGGAGCGGGCGTCGTAGGCAAACAGAAGCTCGGTCGACTCGTCCCTGGTTGTTGCTGCCACCTGCATTCCAGCGAGGAACCCGGCCACTGCGACTACGGCCGCGGCGGCAAAGGCCAGAACGCGCCTTCTGGGAAGGTCTCGCCGCTTGCGTTCGGCCAGATCGACGACGCTGTCGGGAAGCGAGGGAGCGATCTGTCTGACCTGGCTGATCTCTGCAAACACTCGTTCTCGTACAGCCGATGGCGCATCGGTGGCCGTAGACGAGGCGAGCTTTGCTGCTGCCTCTCTGAACTCGGCCACATCGGCCGAGCAGATCGAGCAGGTCGGCAGGAACGCCTCGAATGCACGAGCCTCTTCTTCGTCCAGGGCATCGAGGGCGTATGCCGCGGCGAGGTGATGAAAGTCGGCGGTCATCGGTTCACCCCCAGGTGATCTCTCAGCTTGATGAGGCCGTCACGTATGCGGCCTTTGACGGTCCCTTCGGCGGCACCGAGCAACGCTGCCACCTCTCTATAAGTGTGGCCGTCGAAATAGGCGAGCTCGACAGCTGCCCTTTGATCCTTGGTCAGATGGTCCAGTGCGGCCATCACGCGGGTGCGCTCGAACCTGTCGATCACCACCTCGCTGACCTGGTCGTGATCGGTTTCGGCCTGGCGGCCGATCAGGTCATTGCGGTTGCGGTGGGATTGCTCGGAGCGAGCCCGGTCGACGGCTCGACGATGGGCCATCGTCGCGATCCACGACGACGCGGCGCCACGATCGGGGTCGTACCGGGCCGCCAGACGCCACGCCTCGACGAACACCTCTTGGGTGACTTCCTCGGCATGTGACGGGTCACGCAGGACGCGCAGCACCAGGCCATAGACCATGCTCGACGTTGCGTCGTAGAAGTGCCCGAAGGCCTGCTGGTCACCGCGCCCTGCTGCGGCCAGAGCCGCCGAAGCGGCATCGCGTTCGTTGAATGGGTCGGTCGATGGGCGATCGTTCACCATGCGAAGTCGCCCTCGACGGTACGGCTCACGCATCGCCCGGCCACATCCTCAGGCCACATCGGCCGATCAGAATCATGCCCCCGGTTCGGAGCCGCCGCCCTCCTGGATGGGTTGATTTTCCGCAGGAACGCTCTTGGAACGCATGAGCGATCGGCCTCACACCGCGCACTAATCACGTCGCATCGCTACCCAGAAGCATCAAAGCCAAACCTGCGGCACCAAAGACCGATCTGGGGCAACTCGCCCCGCCGCTTTGACGCGCTGCGATACTAGGGCGATGCGGTTGCGAACCGTTCTCCTCGACCTGGACGGTGTCATCAGGCACTTCGACCCTGGGCACGTTGCAGGCGTCGAACAACGTCACGGGCTGCAGCCAGGAAGCCTGCCCGCGACCGCGTTCGAATCCGCGCTCCTCGATCGGGTCATCACAGGACGAATCAGCCGCAGCGACTGGGTGACAGAGGTGGGGCGCAGAATCGGCAACCTCGCCGCCGCCGAGCAGTGGATGGCAGATCGAGGCTGGGTTGATGATGCGATGATGCGCGAGGTCGACCGGTTGCGGTCTGGGGGCCACGTGGTAGCCGTGCTGACGAACGGCACCGACACGATCGCCGAAGAGATGCGTGAGCTGGGTCTCGATGACCGGCTCGACGCGGTCTTCAACAGCGCCGAGCTGGGTGTTGCAAAGCCCGATCTGCGGGCTTTCCAGCTTGTCGCCTCCATGCTCGACGTCGACCCGACCACGGTGTTCTTCACCGACGACAGCGAATCGAAGCTGTCTGGAGCGGTCGAGCTTGGCATGACCGCCAGACGTTTCGTCGGGGTCGAGACCTTCCGCCGACATCTCGTCGAGCTGGGAATCACCTCCACCTGAACGGTCGATCGTCCGAACCGTAAGCGGGCAAAGGGTTCGGAAATTGATCCGAAGTCGTGGGCGGCTTCTGCGATCATGCCGATCATGAGCTTTGCCAGTCGCGGAATAGACCCGCCGCCAGGATTCGCGGGCGACGGCTTTGTGGTGAGGCCGCTGCTGCCGTCTGACGTCGAACTCGACTATGCGGCCGTGATGGCCAGCCGCGAGTTTCTCTACCACTGGGAACAAGATCCGCCGTATCCGGCCGAGGACTTCTCGCTCGAAGACAACCTGGCCGACCTCGAGCAGATGGCGGCCGAGCACAGCGTCGGCTCTCGCTACACCTACACGGTGATGAACGCCGACGAGACTGAGACGCTTGGATGTGTCTACGTGCTGGCCAACGACGACCGGATGTATCAGACGGCAACCGTGACCTCCCACGACGGGACCGACCTGTCATCGGTCGATGCAACCGTGGTGTTCTGGGTCCGGCCATCGACCTGGGCCGATGGATTCGAGCGCACACTTCTCGAGGCACTGCTCGAGTGGTTCGGCAGTGATTGGAGTCTGGAACGGCCGGTGTTCGTCACCAACGAGAGCCTCGACCACCAGATCGCCACCATCGAGTCGCTCGGGCTCGTAAGGCGCTTTGACTACGACAGAGCCAAGGACATGTACACGTCTCACGCTTACGCTTGACGTTCCTGGTTCAGCCGAGGGCTATCTCGAACTGGTTTCCGCCCGGGTCCATCAGACACTGGACGCCGTCGCTGTGCGGTTCGGCTCGCGAGGCCCCCAGCGACACCAGTCGAGCGATCTCGCTATCGAGATCGCCGCTTGCGACAACGAAGAGCCGAAGTCGCCTGCGAACCGTTGACGGCGCGGGCGGCTCGCCTCCCCACGAGACCTTGGTGCCGCCTGCGGGAGACTGCACAGCTGTCTCCTCATCTTGATCCCACACGAGGGGCCAACCGAGAGCTTGGCTCCAGAAGACACCCACCTCCCGGGGGCCGTCACACGCGAGTTCGCCCAGAAAGCCACATCCGGCAAGAAACCGATTGCCGGCTTCCATCACACAGAACTCGTTGCCGTCGGGGTCTTCGAGCACGATGTGACCATCTTCGGGGGTCTGACCGAAATCGACGTGGCTGGCTCCCAGCTCGAGCGCCCTTGCGACCGTCGCCTCTTGGTCGGCCGCAGTGTGACTGGTCAGATGAAGGTGCGCGAGGTTGGGTCTCGTCTTTGTCGCCGGGTCAGGCACGAAGCGAAGGCCGAGCTTCGACTCGTCGCCAGGCAGCAGCAGGCCGGCTCTGTGTCGGACCGGTTCCCTGCCAAGCAACCCGGCCCAGAAGCCTGCGAGCCGACCGACATCGCCGGCATCGAACGTCACCGCCAGCAGATGCGAGCCCATGTGCGGACACTAGCCGGGCGGCCTCGCACGCAGACGGGGTTATGACTCGGAGTCGTACATGAACTCGCGAAGTTCCTGAGGGCAACGGCAGGCGGCGGCGAAGCGTGCTGCCCACGCCTCGGCTTCGGCCCGCGTCGCAAGCTCGAGGATGGCAAAGCCGCCCGACAGTTGCTGGTTGACGGGGTACGGACCTTCGATAATCTGCCCGTCGCTCGCAACACGAACCGCAGGGACGGTCTCGTCGATGCCGCCACCGAATACCCAGGCGCCGGCCTCTTTGGCCTGCCGCAGCACCTGGTGTGCGTCGCGGCCGACCTCTTCCAGTTCTTCGTCAGCGACATCCATCGCGCCGCTGGGGAACGAGATCAGATAATTGGTCATGGTCGCTCCCCTGTAAACCACCCCGTCAGCTCCACCCACGACTCGTGCGCAACGATGTAGCTCCGTGCAATCCTCATCGGCCAATCGTACGCTCGGCGCGATGCGGGGCCCTGATGGTGGTTCCGCAAACCCAGGAGATATGGCATGACCGACGAAACACCCGGGCCGGCGGCCGAACGCCCTCGGTTCTTCAGCGGAGAGCCGGTGTTCGAGGTGTTCTGTCGGCCAGCCGAGGTGCTCGCCTCGACGACCATGCCCGCTTCGTCGCACCCAATCGAGTGGCCCACCGCCGAGCCCATCGATCTGCCGCGGAGATATGAATTCCACGGCACCGAGCGGCCTGTCGAAGCGTTCGTCAGCGAGACCGACACCGCTGCACTGCTGGTCATCCACGACGGCGCGATCCGCTACGAGAACTACTGGCACACCGGAGGGCCGCACGTGCGCTGGCTGTCGATGTCGGTCGCCAAGAGCTTCATCTCCGCCCTGGTCGGCATCGCCGTGGGCCAGGGTGCGATCAACAGTCTCGATGATGCGATCAGCGACTACATCACCACACGGCCAGGCAGTGCCTACGACGGAGTGGCCATCCGCGACGTTCTCCAGATGTCGTCAGGAGCGCGATGGGATGAGGACTACAGCAACCCTCAGTCCGACATCTTCGCGTTGAGCGCAGCTTTCTCCGGCGTCGGTTCTCTCGACGGGTTCGTGGCCGCCGCGACCCGGGCTACCGAGCCGGGAACCGTGTGCCTCTACAACTCCACCGACACCCAGGCGTTGGGCGCCCTGCTGGTGGCAGCCACGGGGCGCTCGATAACCGACTTCATGACCGAACACCTCTGCGAGCCGCTGGGCATGACCAGACCCAGCCACTGGCTCGTGGACTCCACAGGCAGAGAAGCCGCCTACTTTGGGCTTGCGATGACGGCACGCGACTTCGCTCGGCTCGGCGAGCTGTACCGCAACGGCGGTCGGTGCGGTGAACACCAGGTGGTTCCGGCCGGCTACGTCGCCGACTCGATCAGGGCTCATCACCCGCATACCCAACCCGGCAATGTCCAGGTGTCAGGTCACGAGTTCGAACTGGGCTATGGCTACCAGTGGTGGCTACCAGACGTAGACCCTGGCGAGTTCAGTGCCATCGGTGTGTACAACCAGCTCGTCTACGTGCATCCACAATCGGGCTCGGTCATCGTCAAGCTCTCGGCCAATCGCACCTATGGCACCACGACCGACGAGGCAACGAACCGTGACGCCGAGAACGTGGCGTTCCTACGCGGCATCGCCCGCAGCCTCACCTGACACCCAGGTCAGGTCGAACAATCCCTGATTGGGGTCTTGATCCTGACGCGACGTCAGGTCGTACCTTGACCTCATGGCAACCGACGAAGACGCACGCGGCCACCGGATAGGGCAGGTCGCTGCCGCGGCCGGCGTCACCGTACGCACGCTCCACTACTACGACGAGATCGGCTTGCTGACCGCCGCGGGACGCACATACGCCGGGCACCGGGTCTACAGCGACGGCGACATCGCGGTCCTCTATCGCATCCAGTTGCTGCGCCAGCTAGGCCTTTCTCTCGACGAGGTTGGCGCCGCACTGAACGACCCCGACTGGGATCTGGCTTCGACCCTGCGAGCCCACCTGACCGCGACCGAGTCGCGCCTGACGGCCGGCACCAGGCTTCGGGGCCACCTCGCGTCCCTGCTCGCTCAACTGGACAACGCCGGCACTGCCGACCAACTGATGGAGGTACTCCAGGACATGACCGCTTTCGAATCACCCGTCCGCCAACGCGTGTCGATCCTCGTGTACCAAGACCTCGAGGCGGCGTTCACACACCTGCAGCAGGTATTCGGACTGGGGCCCGGCAGCATCGAGCGCGACGGCCACGGGAATCCGGTTCACGCATCACTCGAAGCAGGCGACGGGGTCGTTTGGCTCCACCCCGAAACAGCCGAATTCGGCCTCAAGTCTCCCAAGACTCTCGGTGCCGCTACCGCGACGATGGCCATCATGGTCGACGATGTCGACGCCCACCACGCTGCAGCCAGCGACCGGGGAGCCGAGGTCGTCTACCCACCGGTAGATCAGCCCTACGGCTATCGCGAGTACAGCGCCCGCGACCTCGAGGGTGGGCTCTGGTCGTTCATGAAACCTCTGGAATCGGCCGGGTAGGACAGAGCCGACGGCCGGCATGGCGATCCATAGGCAGTGTGGCTGCGACAATTGGGTGATGTCGATGGGTGGCACCAGCTCGTATCGCGACCTCCCTGCGAACTTCACCGTGCCTCAGCTGGTCCGCGATGCCGTATCGGCAGCCGAGCGCCTCGATTTCGGCCTGTGCGTGCGACCCGAGATCGGTCGCCTTCTCGGCGTCTTGGCCGCCGGGCTGGGTTCGGGTGCGCTCATCGGTGAGACCGGAACCGGCACCGGCGCCGGGCTCGCCTGGCTTTTCGCACGCGCCCCGAGCGGCTGCAGGTTCCTGAGCTACGAGATCGACCCCGACCGCGCCGCCGCGGCCCGCCGACTGTTCGCCGACCACGACAACGTCACCATCGTCACCGGCGACGCAGCCGGCCTGTTCGCCGATGGGCCGTTCGACCTGCTCGTCCTCGACGGCGGGCCGGGCAGTGGAAAGACCCCCGACGACCCGCCTGTCGATCCGTCCAAGGTGCTGAGGCCTGGTGGCACCGTCACGGTTGACGACTACACCCCGGCCACGAGTTGGCCACCGACCTTCGGC
>JAGQSP010000772.1 GCA_020439485.1 Acidimicrobiales bacterium
TGGAATTGTTCTAGCGGTGTCTCACCCACCATCACGTGTCCCAGCCTCTGCAGGTTGGGCATGCCGTCGAGCATCAAGATGCGATCGATCAGCTTCTCGGCGTCGGTCATCTCCTCGATCGACTCTTCGCGGTACTTGGCCGCGAGCTTCGTGAAACCCCAGTTCTCGCAGAGCTTGTAGTGGGCGAAATACTGGTTCACGGCCGTCAGCTCTGCGGTGAGAGCCTCGTTCAGGAACTCGATGATCTTCGGTGATCCCTTCATCGAACCGACCCTATACCGCTTCGCCGACGGCCGGAACGACCGGTGCCTCGACCAGCGACTCGACGATGGGTCGACACGTGCCACAGTCGAAGCCGACCCAGCACTTGGATGCCACCTCGTCGTAGGTCGTGGCGCCCGCCGCGACGGCATCGCGAATGTCGGAGTCGCTCACGACAGCACAGTGGCAAACGATCATCACACTCTCCCCTCGCCTGGGCGACCAACCGGGTTAGGTTTGCTTAACTGTACGAGGCGGCGGGCGCGCCGACAACGCGTCAGACCGGCGGCGGCCGCCGATAGGGTCGACCCATGACCGAGGCCGACCTCCCAGACGAGCTCATCAACCGGGTCACCTGGAAGATCCCCAACGCTCTCGCGCTGGTCGGGTCGGCCGCCGGGGGCCGACGCAATGCCATGACCACCAGCTGGATCACGCAGGTGTCGATGGAACCGGTGATGATCGCCGTGGGCGTCGACAACAGCGCCGTTACGCACCAGCTGATCTCCGAGGGCGGCTCGTTCACCGTCAACTTGTGGGATGCCGACAACACCAGGGTGTTCGTCAAGTTCTCGAAGCCGGCCGAAGACGACGGCACGTCGCTGAACGGGTGGCCGGTGCACTCCGAAACCACGGGTGCCCCGGTGTTCGACGACGCCTTGGCCTGGATGGACTGCCAGGTGCGCCACAGCTACGACATGGGCACCCACACGCTGTTCGTCGGCGAACTGGTTGCAGCCGACATCGTCGACGACGAAAAGCGGGTCGCTTCGATGTCTGACACCCGCATGAAGTACGGCGGGGTCAAGCGGCATTGAGCTTCGCGGTCACCATTCGAGCCCAGGACGTAGACGTCGAGCAGATCTCGTCTGCGATCAATGGTGACGGGCTGGGCCCTTGGGACTACGCCCAAGCGGTCATCATCTTCGCCGCGGCGCTGGTGCTGTCGCGGCTGGTGAAGTTGGCGGTCAAGCGGCTGGTCAGCCGCGGCCGGGCCGACGCGTTCCTGGGCGACCTGCTCGGACGTGTCACCGGCTACGTCATCATCACCTTTGGTCTGGTCTATGCGCTGGAGTCGTTGGGAATCGCGGTTGGTCCAGTGCTCGGCGCCCTCGGCATCATCGGCATTGCCGTGGCGTTCGCCCTTCAGGACATCCTCGAGAACTTCGTCGCCGGCATCATCTTGCAGGTTCGGCGCCCGTTCGGCCCCGACGACGAGATCGTGGCCGACGGCCAAGAGGGTCGGGTGTTGGCCATCGATGCGCGTACCGTCACCGTGCGCACACCCGACGGCGAGACGGTGCGCATTCCCAGCGCGTCCGTCATCAAGAACCCGATCACCAACCACACCCAGTTGGGTCGTCGGCGCACCACGGTGGCCGTCGGCGTCGCCTATGGCACCGACCTCCGCCACGCCACCGAGGTGACCCGCTCCGCGGTCGTCGGTTGCAGTGGCGTGCTCGACACTCCCCCGGTCGAGGTCTACGTCGAGGGGTTCGGCTCGTCGTCGATCGACCTGGCCGTGCGCTATTGGCACCAGCCCAGCATCGCCGAACTGTGGCGAGTCAGGCACAACGTCAATGTGGCCATCGCCGAGGCCTACGAAGAAGCCGGAATCGAGATCCCGTTCCCCCAACGGGTGCTGCACTTTCCGCCCGATTCCGCAAACATCGACGACCAGCAGCGCTAGCGGGTGTCGAGCCAGCGCCAACCGTCGGTGTCGTCCATCACCAGTCGGTGCATGGTGCCGGCAGCGTCGACCTCGCCGCTGTCGTAGCCCGCGTCTCCCGGGTACATGCACACCCGCACCCCCGACGCCGTTTGGCCCAGCCTGGTTGCATAGAACAGCGGCCCGTCGCTGGCCATGACCGACTCGACCGACCTATGCCGTGCCAGCGCGAACAAGGTCACGAACGTTGGGGTCACCAATGAGATGTTGCCCGCGTCGCGCTCTGCCATGGCGCGCTGGGGCGCAAACCACCGGTGCTCGTGGACCTCACCACCATCGATCTCAACGCTGCCTGGTGGCACCGGTGCGGCGAAGAACCACGTCGAGAATCTGGCGGGCGAATCGGCGGGCGGAAGCCAGTGGCTCAGCCAGGTCAGCGAGTTGGGGTCGAGGGCTAGCCCCACCTCTTCCCTCGTCTCTCGCACCGCTGCCGCCCGGGCCGC
>JAGQSP010000111.1:0-1134 GCA_020439485.1 Acidimicrobiales bacterium
GTTCGTGGAACCGCTTCTGATCGACGCCGCACGACGCGCCAGCCGCTACCTGGCCCAACAACCCGACCGAGTGTCTCCCGGGCCCGCCGCCGTTGCGGGGCTCGAAGACCTCGACCTCGCGCTCGGCGACAGCCCATTGCCGCCAGAACAGGTGATCGAAACCCTCGATCGTGTCGCCTCACCGGCGACCATGCGCTCGACGGGCGGAAAGTACTTCGGGTTCGTCAACGGGGGCACGCTGCCCGCAGCTCTGGCAGCCGCCTATCTGACCTCGGCCTGGGACCAGAACGCCGCCTTGCCGGTGATGTCTCCGGCCGCGGCGCGCTTCGACCAGGTGGCAACCGACTGGATCATCGATCTCCTCGGATTGCCTTCAAGTGCGGCGGCGACGTTTTGTGGAGGAGCCAGCGTGGCAAACCTCACCTGCGTCACCGCCGCGCGCGACGCGATGCTGGCCCGCCTGGGATGGGATGCCCGGGCCAAGGGCATCAACGGCTCGCCCCGCCTGCGCATCGTCGCAACGGCCGAGGCCCACGTCACCATCGACAAGGCAGCACGAGGTATTGGCCTGGGCACCGACGCCATCGAGAGAATCCCCACCGACGAAGCCGGCAGGGCTCGCCCAGACGCTGTTCCCGATCTCGACGACCGGTGCATCGTCGTTCTGCAGGCCGGCAACGTCAACACCGGCCACTGCGACCCCTTCGCAGAAATCGTCCCGATGGCTCACGACGCCGGAGCCTGGGTTCACGTCGACGGGGCGTTCGGGCTGTGGGCAGCTGCGTCGCCTACACGGCGTCGCCTCGTCGAGGGCGTGGGCCAGGCCGATAGCTGGGCCACCGACTGCCACAAATGGCTGAACGTCGCCTACGACTCTGGCGTGGCCATCGTGGCCGACGAGAACGACATCCGTCGTTCCATGACCACCGACGCCGCCTACCTGGAGGCCACGGCAGGGCGAGCCCCCATGCACATGGGCTTGCAGATGTCTCAACGAGCTCGCGGTTTCGAGGCTTGGGCCGCCATGGCATCTCTCGGGCGCAAAGGCATCGCCGAGTTGGTCGATCGCACCAGTGACCGCGCCGCCCAGTTGGCTCAGCTGCTTGCCCAGGCTGGCGCCGAGGTGCTGACGCC
>JAGQSP010000111.1:1223-5139 GCA_020439485.1 Acidimicrobiales bacterium
TGGCACGCCAGACGGGCGATGCGCCTGAGCGTGTCATCGCACGCGACCACGCCCGACGACATCGTCGACAGCGCGCAGGCCATCATCGATTGCTGGCGGGCGGTCAGCGCCTAACCTCGAACCATGGCTTTGGGCCACGGGCACTCTCACGGACACGAGCATTCTCACGGGCCGGACGGCACCGATGTCTCGGTGGCGCGGCTCAGCTTGGCCACCGGCGTAAACGTCGGTTTCGCGGTGGTTCAGGTGGTCGTGGGCCTGCTGATCGGTTCGGTCGTGGTGCTGGCCGACGCCTTGCATCAGGTTGTCGACGCATTGGGCCTGGTCACCGCCATGGTCGCCCTGCGCCTCGCCAGGCGTCCCAGCGACCACGCCATGACATTTGGCTGGGGCAAGGTCGACGCCCTAGGCGCCTTCACGTCTGGCCTGTTGTTGCTGGGGTCGATCATCTGGGTGGCCTACGAGTCGATCCACCGCCTGTTCGATCCTGTCGAGGTGGCAGGAGCCGGGGTAATAGCCATCGGCCTCATCGGAATAGCCATCAACGGACTCAGCGTGCTTGCGCTGAACGGCGCATCCGGTCTGTCGGTACGCGCCGCCCGGCTGCACCTGCTGATCGACCTGGGCGGCTCAGTGATCGTGGTTGCGACCGGTGTGCTGCTGGCGACCACCAGCGCAGAGTGGCTCGACCCGGTGGCGTCGCTGGTGCTGAACGCGGTGGTGCTTAGATCGACCCTGGCGGTGCTGGCGGCTGCCAGCAACGAGCTGCTCGACCGCAGTCCTGGTGACATCACGGTCGCCTCGGTCGATTCCGTGCTCGGCAACCTCGATGGCGTCGAGCAGGTTCACCACGTGCACGTCAGAGGGCTCGGCAGCGGCAAGGTCAGCGTCACCGCACACGTAGTGCTCGACAGCGAGTTGTCGTTGCACGCGGCTCAGGGGCTGATCGACGCCATGGCCCAGGCCCTGGAGGCCGAGCTGGGGGTAACCCACTCGACCATCCAGATCGAGTGCCACGAGTGCGAGGCCATCAGCCACTGACCTCACCGGTGTTTGCCAACAGCTCGAGCAACCGGTCGATGAACACCGTCTGGCTCTTGGCCAGCAACTGCCTGGCGTCTTGCGGGGTCACCCAACTCGCACGCTCGACCTCGGGGAACTGCTGAACCAACCCCGACCGCGGCGGCCACTCGACCTCGAAGGTGTTGGACACGATGTCGTCGGCGTCGAAGTCGCCCTCTCGGGCCAGCACCACGATGGTCTTCGAGCCCGATCTCGACGTACCCAGGTCGGCCGAGGTCCCGGGTGGTGCCGATCTGCCCATCTCCTCGGCGAACTCGCGCTCGGCGGCCGCGGCGTCGTCGGCGTCGGCCTCGGTGACCAGCCCTTTGGGCACCG
Source organism: Acidimicrobiales bacterium (assembly GCA_020439485.1). GTDB lineage: Bacteria > Actinomycetota > Acidimicrobiia > Acidimicrobiales > Poriferisodalaceae > JAAETH01. The sequence continues at coordinate 2,622 of JAGQSP010000111.1, forward strand.
TCCACGAATGGGCGTGCTTGTTGGCCCAGAACGGGCCGCCCATCTTGGCGATCAGCACCTCGACGTGGCCCTCTGGCGGCCTTTTCCTGTACAGCAACAGGCCCACGCTGCGTTCACCAGCCATCGACGCACCGTAGTACCAACCGATCTCTGGCGTATACGATGCGGGCCTTGTCTGGGTCGAGCGGGGAGCTCTTGCGACTGGGCATGCGCCGGGCAGTCGCCGCTGTGCTGTTCTTCGTCGCGCTCGGTGGGCCGCTGACTGCGTGCGGCCTCGAAACCAGCAGGCAGTACGTCACCAGCGACGACGGAACGATGTCGCTGGCGCTGCCCAACGAATACACCGTGCTTGCGTTCGACGCATGGCAAAGCGGCTGGATGATGGGTGCCGACGCCGACGCCGAGGCCACGTTCGACCACGCCGGCCGATTCGGGGTCGAGCAGCCGTTCGTCATGATGTCGTCCACCGCCCTTTCGGCCGAGGCCCGCGACCGCGTTTCGCTGCAAACGCTGCGCGAGAGTGCCACCTTCGACGGGACCGACCCGTCGCGCGACGACGGCGCTCACCGCCTAACCCTCTACGAGCGCTACCTCGACGACCGGGGCTACGAGGGTCAGGTGATCCGGTTCGACACGGTCGTCGATGGTCGGTCTTCCACGACCGTGCTGGCTGCGTTCTTGAGCCCCGACCGCTCGGCCGTCTACAGCGTCAACGTCTCGTGCTCGACCCAGTGCTACCTGCGATCCGCGGACGAAATCGACGCCATCGTCGACTCGATCGAGCTGACGCCATGAACCTCGCTTGCCGTGCTTTCTCGATGGCCGTCGTTGCCCTGCTGGCGTCGACCGCTTTGGCGGCCTGCGGGCCGCCGAGCGCCCAGACGTTGACCACCGGCGATTCGGTCGAGTTTGCGGCACCGGCCGAGTGGGACAGGGTCGACGACTTCGGGCCCGACGTGGTGGCCGTGGGTCACCCAATCGACACCGACCTGGGCGTCAGGACCGAACCGGTCGTCATCGTCCAGTCGCTCGCAGGCTCGACGGCCGACTCGTTCGAGACCCTTCGCCGGCGAACCATGGGATACGACCCGTTGAACCCAGACGACGATCTCGTCACCGAGATCACGATGCTGGGGTACGACGAGTTCACCGAACCTCGGGCGTGGGGTGTCGAGATGTACTTCTCCAACAGCAACAGCCTCTACCGGGTACTGACCCTGGTGAACCGGGCCGACATGTCGGTACACATCGCCACGGTGACGTGCACCCGACGCTGCTTCGAACGCAACCTCGACACGATCGAACAGATCATGTCGTCTTGGACCATCGAGGAGCCACGATGAGCGAAGTCGACGACTCCCCCGAGCCCGTCATCGGGTCGGTCACCTCGGCCGGTGGCGGATTGACCCCAGCCCACGTCGAGGCCTCCGAAATCTGGGTTCCACCGCCCGAGCCGCCCAAGGCCAGGCACCCGATGCAGACCTTCGACCGGTTCAAGCTGCTGGCCCTGATGGCGGTGCTGTTCGTGGTGTTCGTGTGGCGCCAGCGCGCCGACGTTCCGGTGATGACCCTGGGCGACGCCATCATCGAGCAGTTGCAGGCTCGACGTTGGCTGCTGGTGCTGTTCGTCGTCGAAGCCTTGCGCCAGATGCACTATCTGATCAGCGAGCGCTCGCCCCGGTACAACCACTTCTGGGTCGAACGGGTTTGGGGTCGCATCGACCGCTGGAAAGACCGTCGCAATCCGTGGTTGCGCTTCAGGGTGGCGCGCTATCTCAAGTGGACGGCCTTCTATCTGGTGGTGTCGCTGCTGGTGTCGCGCCGGCGCGACATCTCGCTGGTCGACGGCATCGGCCAGACCCCGGGCGCGATCTGGGATTTCTTGTCCACCGGCCCCGAAACGGTGCCGTTCTGGATCAACATTGCGTTCCCGATGTTCTTCATCGTCGGCCAGTTCGTGTTGCTGTTCTGGTTCCTCAGCCGCGGCGGGGTCGACACCTACATGCCACAAGACATCGAGACCACCTTCGACGATGTGTGGGGTCAAGACCAGGTGCTCGACAAGGTGCGCGAGAACATCGTGTTCCTCGAGAACCCGGCCGAGATCGAAGACCGCGGCGGCCACGTGCCCGGAGGTCTGTTGTTGTGGGGTCCGCCTGGCACCGGCAAGACGCTTATGGCCGAGGCCGTGGCCGGCGAGACCGGCAAGCCCTATGTGTTCGTCGACCCGGGCGCGTTCATCAACATGTTCATGGGCGTGGGCATCCTCAAGGTCAAGAGCCTGTTCCGCAAGCTCCGCAAGCTGGCGCTGAAGCACGGTGGTGTCATCGTGTTCTTCGACGAGGCCGACTCGCTCGGTAACCGTGGCCAGTTGGCGGGCGAGCCAGGGCCGGGCATGGCCCACTCGGCCTTCGGCGACGATCACATGAGGTGGCTTTCGCCCGAGGCCCAGATGGCGCTGATCGACGCGGCCGCCGGGCGCCACGAACCCAGCACCGACGTCGAACCACCTCGCCGC
>JAGQSP010000111.1:5260-9494 GCA_020439485.1 Acidimicrobiales bacterium
CTGAACCGCCAGGTGAGGCGCTTCCTGGGCCTCAAGCCCAAACCCCCGTTCAAGTACCGCATCCTCATCATGATGGCCACCAACATGCCGTCGGCCCTGGACGACGCCTTGCTGCGACCGGGCCGCATCGACCGCATCTACAAGGTCGGCTACCCGTCGAAGGATGGCCGCCGCCGCACCTACGAGGGCTACCTCAACAAGGTGCGCCACAACCTGACCGATGACCAGGTCGACAAGTTGGCGGTGATCACGCCCTACGCGACCGGGGCCACGATGAAAGACCTGGTGAACGAGGCCCTGATCACGGCGGTGCGCGACGGGCGCGACACGGTGACCTGGGCCGATGTCATCTCGGCCAAACACTTCAAGGAACTCGGGCCATCCGAGGACGTCGAGTACATCGAGCGAGAGCGTCACGCAATCGCCGTTCACGAGGCATGCCACGCAGTGGCCGCCCACCGGGTGCGCCATCACATGGACATCGACATCGCCACCATCGAGAAGGGCGGCACCTATCTGGGCATGGTTCGATCGGTGCGCCCCGAAGACCAATTCACGCGCTGGCGCACCGATTACGAGGCCGACATCATCGTGTCGCTGGCTTCGCTGGCGGGCGAGCGGATGTTCTTCGGCGACGACAACTCGTCTGGCGTCTCGGGCGATCTGGAAGGTGCCACCACCCTCGCTGCCCTGATGGAGGGCTATTGGGGAATGGGCTCGACCGTCGCATCACATGCTGCTTCGCTGCGCTTCAAGATCGGCGGCGGCACGGGCCGCGGACCAGGCGACGAAGAGGAAGAGTTCAGCCCCACACGCGGCCCGCTCGGCGAGCGGGTCGAGCAGAACCTTCGGCGCCTGCTAGACGACGCCGAGCAACTGCTGGCCGACAACCGCTACGAGGTTCTGGCCCTGGCCCACGCTCTAGAACGCAACAAGACCATCGCCGGCGAGGACGTCATCGCGATCATCGACGGCAAGCAGGGCCCATTGTTCGACGGCACCGTCTATTACACCGACGAAGCCCGCCAAGCCCTCGACGACTATCACCAGTTCGCCGTGGACGCCCACCGCGCCCATGGTCCGGTGTCGGTTCCGCTTCCCGAACTACCCCGGCCCGCGTGACACCGATGTCCGGCTAGCTGCGCGGCACCTTGATCCAGGGCACGTCCTTGTCGACGCGGGGTTCGCCCGGCAGGCCCAGCACCTGCTCGCCGACGATGTTGCGCATGATCTCGCTGGTGCCACCCTCGATCGAGTTGGCCCTCACCCGCAGGAACGCGTGATGGGCGCCCGATTCGGCGCCTGACACCGACAGGTCTTCTGGCCTACGGAACGTGTAGTCGTAGTCGACCTGGCCTGCCATGCCCTCGAGGTCTACGGCCGCCTCCATGATCGACTGGTTCAGCGACGAGAACGCCAGCTTGGCCACCGACATCTCGGGCCCCGGGTTGCCCGCCTTGCGGTTCTGCGAAGCGCGGATGTTGGTAAGACGCAGGGCCTCGGCCTGCACCCACAGCTTCATCAGGCGCTCTCGGGCTGCCGGGGTCTTGGCATGTTCGGGTGCCCGATTCCAGCCGTCGACCAGCACCGCTATGGCGCCGCTGCCCCGCTTGGGTGCTCCCCCGCCGCCGATGGCGCTGCGCTCGTTCATCAGCGTCGTCAGCGACACCCGCCAGCCATCGCCCACGTCGCCGATGCGGTTCGCGTCGGGAACGCGGGCATCGGTCATGTAGACCTCGTTGAACTCGGCTTCGCCCGTGATCTGGCGCAGCGGCCGCACTTCGACCCCCGGCGAATGCATGTCGAGTGCGAAGTACGTCATGCCCCGATGCTTGGGTGCCTCGGGGTCGGATCGGGTGACCAGCATTCCCCAGTCGGCGATGTGGGCCAGCGTGTTCCACACCTTCTGGCCGTTGATGACNNACCCACTCGTCGCCGTCGCGCACCGCCCTGGTCGCCAGGCCGGCAAAGTCTGACCCCGCGCCCGGCTCGCTGAACAGCTGGCACCACTTCTCCTCGCCGGTGAACATCGGCCGCAGGAACCGCCGCTTCTGCTCGTCGGTGCCGTGGGTGTGCATGGTGGGGCCGATGAGGGCGATGAAGAAGGTGGCCGGGTCTTGTCCGGGCGCTTCGGCCTCTCGCAGACGGCGTTCGACGTGACCCTGCAGGTCGGGTCTCACGCCCAGGCCGCCGTGGCCTTCGTCGAAGTGCACCCAGGCCAGCCCGTGGTCGAATTGGTGCCCTCGGAACTCGATCCGCGTCATGTTCTGAGCGTCGGTGGCGGCGAGGAGGTCGTCGACTGCGGCGTCGACCCTGGCGAGCTGTGCGTCGGTCATGGCCGAGATTGTGCACCTCGGGCGCGCCGGGTCCAAACCGGGCAAGCTGTGCGCATGGCTCCACACTACGAGCACCCCTATCCCCCGCCCGAGTTGGCGGCACAACACCCGTTCATAGAGCTCGACTTCGCCCGCCTGTCGCCAGACGAGATGCAGCGTCGCGCCGGCGAATTCACCGCCGCGGTCGGCCGACGGCGCAGCGTGCGGATGTTCTCCGACGAACCGGTCGACCGCTCGCTGATCGAGCTGGCGGTGGCTGCAGCCTCGACCGCTCCCTCGGGCGCCCACAAGCAGCCTTGGAGTTTCGTGGCGGTGTGTGACCCGGTGTTGAAACGCCAGATCCGCGAGGCCGCCGAGGAAGAGGAACGCGTCAACTATCTCGACAACCGCATGAACGACGAGTGGCAGGAGGCCCTGGCGCCGCTGGGCACCGACCACCACAAGGAGTTCCTCGAGATAGCTCCGTGGATCGTCGTGTTGTTCGAGCAGCGCTATGAGCTGTTGGCCGACGGGACCCAGCGCAAGAACTATTACGTCAAGGAGAGCTGCGGCATTGCGGCCGGCATCTTCATCACCGCCCTGCACAACATGGGCCTGGCCACTCTCACCCATACCCCTTCGCCGATGGCGTTCTTGACCAAGCTGCTGGGTCGGCCGGCCAACGAGCGTCCGTTCGTGATGTTCCCGATCGGCTACCCGTTACCCGGCACTCGGGTGCCCGATCTGCACCGCAAACCGCTGGCCGATGTCCTCACGGTGCTGGGCTGATTCGCAGCTATCGTCGCCCGGGTGAAACGTCAGGACAAGGCAGACCGCATCGGCGAGATTCTCGACGACCTGTACCCCGAGACGCCGATACCTCTCGATCACACCGACCCTTACACGCTGCTGGTCGCCGTGGCCTTGTCGGCCCAAACCACCGACAAGAAGGTCAACGAGGTCACCCCGGCCCTGTTCGCCTTGGCCGACACCCCCGAGAAGATGGCGGCCCTGGGACCCGACCGCATCCTCGAGCTGATTCGCGAGATCGGCCTGGCGCCCACCAAGGCCAAGAACCTGTGGACCGCCGCCAACCAGATCCTCGACGCCGGCGGCGAGGTGTTGCCCGACTGGGAGTTCCTCGAGTCGCTTGCCGGCGTTGGCCACAAGACGGCCAGCGTCGTGATGTCGCAGGCGTTCGGCGTGCCGGCGTTTCCCGTCGACACGCACATCCATCGGTTGGCCGCCAGGTGGGGCTTGTCGAACGGCTCAAACGTCGAACGCACCGAGCGCGACCTGAAGGCGGTGTTCCCGCGCGAAACCTGGAACGACCGCCATCTGCAGATCATCTTCTTCGGGCGCGAATATTGCCCCGCCCGCCATCACGATCTGCTGACCTGCCCGATCTGCAGTTGGGCAGCCACGAAGAAGCGGATTCGCGACGAGGCCCGCCGCTAGGAAGTCGCGGGCCCTCAGCCCAGGGTGTTGATGTTGTTCAGCTCGGCGAAGGCCTGCTCGAGCCTGGCCACAAACGACTCCTCGCCCTTGCGGAGCCACACACGCGGGTCGTACTTCTTCTTGTTGGGTGCGTCGGGCCCTTCGGGGTTTCCGATCTGGCCCTGCAGGTAGTCGTGGTTCTCGGCCTCGTAGGCCCGAATGCCGTCCCAGAACGCCCACTGCAGGTCGGTGTCGATGTTCATCTTGACCACGCCGTGAGAGATGGCCTCGGCGATCTCTTGGGCGGACGAGCCCGACCCGCCGTGGAACACGAAGTTCACCGGGTTGGGCCCGGTGCCGTGCTTGTCTTCGATGAAACGCTGGGCGTCGCCCAAGATGCTGGGGGTCAACACGACGTTGCCCGGCTTGTACACACCGTGCACGTTGCCGAACGCTGCGGCGATCGTGAACCGGTCGCTGAC
>JAGQSP010000112.1 GCA_020439485.1 Acidimicrobiales bacterium
CGGGGCTGCACACGTCGCCAGACGCCGGCGCGGGTGTCGAGTATCACTCGAGCCGACCGTTTCAGCCCGGCGACCGGTGGCGCGACGTCGACCACCGAACTTCGGCGCGCCGCGGCGGCACGTGGACTGCGGTCAGGCACGGCGAGTTCGCTCGCGACGTCGTGGTGGTGGTCGACCTCGTCGACGAGGGGTTCAGCCCCAGCGACCCCAGGCCCACGCTGACGGACCAAGCGGTCAGGGCGGCCGACGTCGTCATTCGCGACCACCTGGCGGACAAGGATCGGGTGGGCTTGCTGCTGTTGTCGGGCCGCCGCCGTTGGATAGCGCCACGCGATGGCAACCGCCAGCGTCAGCGGCTCGTGGCTGCGCTGGTGAGGTCTCGTCCGCGGGCGGCCGGCATGCTGCACACCCGTCTCGACATCGATCGGCACATACGTCCAGGTACGTCTGTGCTGGTTGTGTCGCCCCTGTTCGATTCGGTTGTGGTCGATGCTTGCCTGGATCTGCGCCGGGCCGGCCACGACGTCAGCGTGTTGCGCGTGGGCTCAGACCTGGTCGAACCATGGCTCGAGACGTCGGAACGCATCGACCGCGACGCGGCTGCGCTGAGACTGATAACCGAGGCCGCCTGGGAAGACCGTCTGCGGTCGGCGGGCGCAGCTGTGACCACGATGGCTTCGGGCGATTCGCTGATCAGCAGTGTCGAGATGGCGATGGAGCGGCACCGTCGTCTGATCCAACGGCGAGGCAAGCGATGAGCCGGCTCGGGCGCATCTCCATGCAGCTGGCAGCCCTGTCCCTGGCGGCCGTTCCCGTGGTCATGACACTGGGGCACGTGGCTGACAGAGGCGGCCGCTTCAGCCTGGCGCTGACCCTGGTGGCGGCTGGGCTGAGTGCGTTCGGCATCATCGGCACTTCGGGTTCGGCGATGGCCGTGGGGTCGGTGCTGGTCGTGCTGGTGTGGGCGGCGGCCGCCCAAGGTGTTGTTGCCGGCCAAGCGGTGGCGATGGGCCTGACGCTGACCGCGTCGAGTGTTGTGGCCAGTTGGGGCGAGCGATCGCCGGCGGCGCCCGCATCGGGAGGCCTGTGGACGTCGCGGTTGGCGACCTACGCGCTGGCCACCGGAGCCTCGGTGGTGGCTGCGGTGGCGCTGTCGAACATGTTCACCGGCGGTACGGCCTCGATAACAACGGCGTTCGTGGGTGCGCTGGCAGTGTTCGGAGCGGTTGCCGTGGTCTTCCTGATAGCCGAAACCGGTGTGCGCGGGCGGCGCTTCGGTGACGACGTCAGCGATCGGTGAGGTCGATCACGTCGAGCTTGGCCCCGTGCCTGGGTCGCTTGCTGCCCGCGTATTTGACGAGGTTCTGAACCCTGGCTCGCTGCCCTTGGTAGGGCTCCAGCAGCTCGAGCATGCGGGCATCGTCGGCGTCGCGCTCGCCGGCCAGCACCCAAGCGACCTGGCCGGGCAGGTTGTAGTCGCCCACCACGACCGAGTCGGGGTCGCCCAGGCCAAGCTGAACGACTATCGACGAGGTCCACGGGCCGATGCCTGGGAATGCTTCCAGCCTGGCTCGCGCTTTGGCTGGTGGCATCTCCAGAGCCTCCTCAAGACGGTTCGCCCGGCGTGCCGCAGCGATGATGGTCTGGGCCCGCTTGCGCTCGACGTTCAGCGGGTGGAACTCGTGATAGCCCACGCTGCCCAGAACCTCTGGTGAGGGCACCAAACGCAGCTTGGCTGGGGCGGGCCCCGGCGGTTTGCGGCCCCAGCGTCGCAACATGGCCTGCCACGAGTCGCGGGCAGCTGCGGTGGGCACCTTTTGTCCCAAGACCGTGGGCACGATGTGTTCCCATATGGCGTTGGTGCGGGTCATCCGGTCGAAGCGTCGTCGCCGCATCAGATCGGCCACGATGGGGTCGCCAGGCTGCAGCCCCGCGGGGTCGTCGCTAGCGCCAAGCAGGTCGGGCACCCGGTCGGAGGCCACCTGGGCGCCGGGGCCCCACGCCTCGACGGTTGCCCCCGACGGTTCGGGGTGAATCCGCAGGGTGGCCGGCCCCACAGCGGTGTCGGTCGCCTTCCAGGTGACGGCGCCCTCGTACACCACCGGACCTGTCGACCCCTTGCCCTTGACCCGCTGCAGCATGTTGGCCGCGACGGGGTCGTATCCCAGCTCGTAGTACTGCACCACCTCCGCGGTGCGGCCCAGCGCGTCGACCGTGGGGCTGCGACTCACCCGATCGAGCAGACGGGGTCGGGTTCGGCGATGCAGGGATTCTCGATGGCGCCGACGCCGTCGATCTCGATGCGCACCGTCGAACCCGGGTGCAGCATGCGCTGGGGATCGCGGTAGACGCCGACACCCTCCGGAGTGCCGGTGGCGATGATGGTGCCCGGCAGCAACGTGAACGCGGTCGAAAGGTGGGCGATGAGCGTGGCGATGTCGAAGATCATCTTGTCGGTGTTGGACTGCTGCATGACCTCGCCATCGACGATGGTGCGCAGGTCGAGGTTCATCGGATCTGGGACCTCGTCTGGGGTGACGACCCACGGGCCGACAGGGCCGTGGGTGTCCCATGACTTGCCCATGGTCATGGTGGGGCTGGCGCGTTGCCAGTCGCGGACGCTGACATCGTTCACCACGGTGTACCCGGCGATGACCTCGTAGGCCCGCTCGGCGGGCACGTGACGGCAGCGCTTACCGATGACCACGCCAAGTTCGCCTTCGAAGTCGACCAGGTCTGGGGCAGCGGCGGGGATGTGGATGGGGGAGTGGGGCCCGGTCACGCAGGTGACCTGCTTGTTGAACACAACCGGCGTGGTGGGGTCGGGGCGACCGCCCTCGGCCACGTGGGCCCGATAGTTGAGCCCGATGGCCAGGAACTCGGGCGGTCTGGCAATGGGTGCGAGCAGCTGGGAACGCTCGATCTGGATTGTCGGTGCTGCCTCGGCGAGGCCGCTCAGCCGCTGGGTGTTCTGGTCGGCGGCCAACAGCTCGCCGAGGTCTGAGCCGACACCAGAAGCCCGAAGGTCGGCGACGGTCAGGGGCCCTTCGTCGGGGGCGTCGACGACGATGCCCAGCCCGGCGGCACCTGCGCTGGACGACGATTCGGTGAAACGGCAGATTCTCATGGACAATGAAGTTACTAGGCGCCTTGTGACCAACCTCTCAGGGAAATCTCGGATATGCCGATGGGCATGCTTGAGAACGTCGACGCGCCGTGGCACCCTGGCCACTCGTAGCGCGAGACCGAAGACTGGGCTCGAGATATGGAAGACCCCCGACAGGAGCACGAGATGCCGAACAGCGGACCTATGCCCGCTCGTACCGAGTCGCTCAGCGACCCCGTATCTGGGCTTCCCGACCACCGCTTCTTCGAGTTGGCCGTCGATCGAAAGGTCGCTCTGGCCCGTCGCACGCTAAAGCCGTTGGCCGTCGCGATAGTCGAGATCGACGACTTTGCCGGCTTCGCCCCGTATCTCCGTGATCATGCGGTGAGGGTGCTGACCCGCGTCATGCAGAACACGCTGCGCGATTCGGACACCATCTGCCAGCTTCGCGAAGGCGTGTTGGCCGCGGTTCTGGACGACACGTCCGAGACCGGTGCGGTGTGGGCCGCAGATCGCATCAGGCGAGCTCTGCTGGAGACCCCTGCACGCGAGGTCGTCACCGTGTCGGCAGGCTTGGCCTGCTATCCGAGCCATGCCATGAGCACCACCGACCTGCTCGGCGAGGCCGAACGTGCGCTCAGCACGGCCCGCGAGCTGGGCCCCGGCCGCATCGAGGTTGCGGCCATCGATCCTCAGTAGTGAGGCTCGAACCCACGGGCTAGAAGCCCTGGGCCGCTCCTGAAATCGATCGCGGATCGGCGCAACCGGTCAGCACATCGTTGCCAACGTCGATCATGTGTGCGTGACCGAACGCGCTGTCGTGGCGGCTCAGATGACGCACCCGGTGACCTCGCGCTTCGAGGCCGGCAGCCCACTGGGGCGCGTGGCCCTCGATCTCCACGACCAGACCGGCCGGGTCGGCCCAGGTGTGAAATCCGGTGGGGTTGTCGCCGTAGAGACGCCAGCGCCCCGACGCCACCGTGCGACCTGGCGACTGCCCGTTGTGCAGCAGGCGGGCCAGCATCTGCAGCACCACCTGGGGTTGGCTGTCTCCACCCATGGTTCCCAGCACGGTTCGCAGCGATCCGTCGGGGTTGGTGATCATGGCGGGCGACAGGGTATGTGGTGGTCTGCGCCGTGGGCGATACTCGGCCCCGTGGCCGGCCCTCAGGTTGAACCCGAGCCCCCTGTTGTGCAGGAAGATCCGCGTCGAGGGTTCGGCCAGACCGCTGCCCCATCCGCCGGCGTTGGACTGTATGAGCGACACGCCCATTCGGTCCGCGTCGACGGCGCACAGATAGATCGTGTCGCCCGCCGTCCCGGGGCTGGGCAGGTCACTGGCCGCTTCGGTCGAGATGAGGTCGCGGCGGGGGCCCAGCCGTTCGGGGGCGACCAGAGCCTGTCCGTCTGCGTCTTGATGGAGCACCTCGGGTCGGTCGAACCCGGCCTGGCGTGCCGCCTCGACCAGCAGGTGTGCCCAAAGGGGATCATCGGGGTCGCCCGGCAGGTCGAGGCCGTCGGCGATCCAAGCGCCGGCCAACGACAGGTAACCCTGAGAGTTGGGTGGAGTGGTCCAAAGGGTGTGACCCCAGGCGTCGACGCGCACGGGTTCGACCCAGTCGGCATGGACGTGTTCGAGGTCGTCGCGGGTGTACTCGCCGCCGCCGAGGGCCAACAGCCCCTCGCCGAACTCGCCCAGGTAGAAGGCGTCGCGCCCGCCGTCGGCGACCGCCTTCAGGGTGCGGGCAACCCCGGGTCGCCTGACCAAAGAGCCGATCCGCAGTGGTCCGGAGGCGGTGTAGTCGGCAGCCCAGGGGTGGTGAGCGACCCGCGGCATGGACGCCACCAGCAGGGGAGCGGCGGGAAAACCCTCCGCTGCCGCGTCGATGGCGGGTTCGAGAACCTGGCCGAGCGGCAGGCGCCCGTAGCGCTCATGAAGCGCGATCCAGCCATCGACACAACCCGGCACCGGCGAGATGCGGATGTCGTCGAATAGAGGGAGTTCTGTCAGACCTTCAGACCGTGCCCGGTCTGGGTCGGCACCCGACCCCGCCCACCCCGAAGCGTTCAACACTGCTGGGGTGGAGGTGGGTTCGGAGACTATGGCCCACAGGTCGCCACCCATTCCGCAGAGGTGCTGGGTGGTTACGGCCAGCACCGCCGAGGTCGCGATGGCGGCGTCGACGGCGTTACCGCCCGACCGCAGAATGGCAACACCCGCGCCCGAGGCCAGGTGGTCGACGCTGCAAACCATGCCTCGGCGAGCGTTCACCGTCGGTACCGGTACTTCGACTGGGAGAGCCATGTCTTGCAGGCTAGACCGCACCGGCAGTGGTGTACGTGTACGTCCGCGTCCACGTCTTAGCGACAAGCGCGGTCGGCCTCGGTGGTTGTCGCTAAGAGCCGGACACCGACTGGATAGCGCCAGGCCTGACGAGATAACGCCAGAGCTGCGTGCGGGTGAGGGTCAGCAGCCCTCTGACGCCCATGCGGCGACGTGGGCGGCGGCAGCATCGAGCTGTTCGGGATCTGCGCTTGCGGCGCGCAGGCTTTCGAGCGCCTCGTTCACACCCGGCGCATCGGAGTCGCCCGCAATGACCGACAGGGTGATGACGGCGCCGAATCGCTCGGTCTGACCAGCCGCCAGGTACTGAGCGGCCGTGCAGCGCGCGGCTTTGAGGTCGGTGTCGGTCATGGTGTCGACGTCGGCGAGGCGCATACCCAGCTGGCCACAGGCCTCGTTGACACCCTCACCCGAGCACAGGGCGATGACCTCTTCGATGCTTGTGTCGTCGTAGATGCCGTCCGGGTCCTCCAGCACGGTTCCGTCGGCAACGGGCTCGTTGTTCTCGACCGGGGCCGCGGTGTCGTCGGTTCTGGCCGCGCCGTCTGGCGAGTCCGAATCGGTGGTTGCGGTTTGAGAGTCGTTCTGACTCTCGGTCGGCTGGGTTTCACCGCCGTCGCCAGTGCTGTCGGCGTCAGCCGATGAAGTGCACGCGGTGATGCTCACGAAGAGGAGCATCAGCAGGGCGACCACGCGCCTGTTGAGACCAAACATGGTGTTCCTGTCGACCGCAAGGCATGCCGACTTGAATGGCGCCCGAAAATCCGAAACGGCCCCGGGTGCGAAACCCGGAGCCGTCAAGTTCGGTTCGTGCAGTGAAGCAGCGACTAGCGCTTCTTCCTGGCCGACAGGAGCCATTCCTTCATCGGGGCGCTGGTGGTGAGCTTCAGCGAGCGGCTCTTCTTGATCTTGATGGTTTCGCCGGTCTGGGGGTTGCGGCCCTTGCGGGCACCGCGCTCGCCCATCGAGAACGAACCGAAACCGGGCCATGCGACCTTCTCGCCGGCCTTGACCTGCTCCGCGGTGTGATCGAAGAAGGCAGCCAGAACTGCCTCGGTGGTCTTCTTGTCGCTGCCGGCACGATCGGCAACGGCCTGGATCATCTCAGCCTTGGTGGCCATTGTTTCTCCTTGGTCTGCCGGGGTTTCCGGCTCGTCGAACGCAGTGGGACAACAGCTTTCGGCGCAAAAGTGGTGGACCCAAACCGAATTTGTGAAGGGATTCACTCAAAGAGGTCGATTTTGCCACTTTCAGTGCCAGATACCCCGCTCGATGAACACTCGACGTAGTTCGGCGGGCCGGTCTGTCATGATTCCGTCGACGCCGAGATCGAGCAATTCGTGCATCTGCCGGGGCTCGTCGATGGTCCACACGTGAACCTGCAGGCCGGCTGCATGGGCGGTTTCGACGAACCTCGCGTCGACGATCGGCACACCTTTTTGGGTCGGCGGCACCTGTGCGATGTGGCCCGGAAGTGACGGTGCGCGACGAACCATCGAACTGAGGCGCAGCTTGGCGATGCTGCGCGGCCCCAGGCCCAGGCAGATCCGATCGCCGAACCGGGCCCGGAAGCTCTGCAGGCGGCTGTCGCTGAACGAGCCGACACACACTCGATCGAGGCAGTCGAATCGGGCCAACAGCGACATCAGGGGTTCGGCCGACGAGTGTTGCTTCGGGTCGATGTTGAACCTGATGTCGGGAAACGTCTCGAGCAGTTCGTCCAGACGCGGAATCGGAGCCTTTGTTCCGTCGAGCCCCACCACGAGCGCCTGGCTGACCTCGGCCCACGTGAGGTCGGTGATGTTGCCCGTCGCGTCGGTGACGCGGTCGAGGGTCGAGTCGTGGAACGCCACCAGAACCCCATCTGCGGTGACGTGGACATCGGTCTCGATATAGCGATAGCCGAGATCGACCGCGTTCTGGAATGCCGGCAAGGTGTTCTCTGGCTGGTCGATGGCCCCGCCACGGTGGGCGAAAGCGATGGGCCCCGGATGGTCCAAGAACGGATGGGCGAGGCTCACCGCAGGATCCTACGGGCGCACGCACCATCGGGTTCGTCGCCCGACAGGATCGCGGCAACCGTCTCGACCGCCGTGGCAACGATGTGGGTGCAGCGGCTCATCAGGCGGTTTGCGTCGAGGGCCCACACCTGACATTCAGCCGGCAGGTCGACCAGGCTGGTGGTCGACATTCGGGCGGCCTCCTCGTGGGCGCCGTCCAGGTCGAAACCGCACGGCAGCACCAGGACCACCTGGGGATCGGCCGCCAGCAGGTCTGAGGCTGCGATGCGGTGGCTGGGGGTGCCGGCGCTGCCCAGGCAGTTCGCCCCGCCGGCCAATTCGACGATCTCGGGTACCCAGTGTCCGCCGATGAAGAGCGGATCGGTCCACTCGATGGTGGCTACCCGCAACGGCGTCGAACCGCGGGTTCGACCGCGCACGGCTGCCAAACGCTGGGCCACGGCTCGATTCAGGACCTCGCCGCGATCGGTGACGCCGAGGGCCGCAGCCACGGCCTCGATGTCGGCGTAGAGCCCCTCGACCGACGTTGCGTTGAGATCGACGAAGGCCACATCGGGCCCCAACTCGTGCGAGAAGTGAGCGCTGCGTACGGCACACACGTCGCAGATCGTCTGGCTGACCACCAAGTCGACCTCCAGCGACGCCAACAGGCCGGTGTCGACGCCATAAAGGGCCTGGCCCGCAGCCACCGCAGCACTGACGGCGGCGTCGACTTCGGAGGCGGATGCTTCGCCTCCCACCCCGGCAGCCGGGACGTTCGAGCTGGTCGCCACCGCCAGTCCCTCGGCCATCGGATGGTCACATTCGTGGGAGACGGCGACGATGCTGGAACCGAGCCCCAGAGCACAGACGATGTCGGTGGCCGCAGGCACCAAGGTGGCGATGCGCAGGTTCTCGGAGTTCACGGTTCCAGTATCGCGAACCTCGTTGTGGTTGCACGTGGGCGCGCGATGTAGCTTCGGCCGTCATGACCGATTTGCCGCAAGAAGAAGTCCAGCTGCTGCACCCCGGCATCCACGCCGCCACCGGCCCCGACCGCGTTGCCTACGTGCTCGAACCATCGGGCATAGAGGTGACCTACGGCGAACTAGAGGCCAAGTCGAACCAGGTCGCTCACATGTTCCGCGATCTCGGCTTGCAGCGTGGCGATCACATCGCGTTCGTGGCCGAGAACCATCCGCTGTATTTCGTGTTGTGTTTCGGCGCTCATAGGGCCGGGCTGTATTACACGGCGATGTCGAGCCGACTCCACGAGGAGGAGACCGCCTACATAGTCAACAACTCGAACTCGAAGGTGTTCATCGCCACCAACTACAAGCGCGATGTCGCCGAAGCCATCGTGCCGACGACCCCAGACGTGCAGCTGCGCCTGATGATCGATGGCACGTGCACGGGCCACGAATCGTTCGAGGATCGCATTGCCGGCTACCCGACGACCCCCATCGACGACGAGTCTGAGGGGTCGGACATGCTCTA
>JAGQSP010000009.1 GCA_020439485.1 Acidimicrobiales bacterium
CAGATCGCCAACCGGCAACGCCAGATCGATCTCGTCTTCTTGCTGGTCGGGGACGACGAGATCGCCCGTGGGAAGCAATTCGTCGAGGTCGGGCGTGACGGGTTCGGTGTTGGTTTCGTCGGTCATCAGTTCGTCTCGAAGAGTTTCAGAACGCCTTCGCCGGCGAGAAAGTCCATCCCGGCGATGATGGCGGTGAGGACCACGATGGTCACGAACACGACGACGGCGTAGTTCTTGAGTTCGTCACGCGTCGGCCACACGACCTTCTTGAGCTCGTCGCGTACCTCGCCGACGAATTCGCGAGGGCCGGTGCGCGACTCGGGCGGGCCTTGAGACGCGCGCTCACGGCGCTGCGCAATGGGCGCACCGTCCTTGTCGACTTCACCTTGTTTTTGCAGTTGGCGACGCTGCTGTCGATTCATGGCCATGTGGGGAAACTCCACTCATGGTTTCGGGACCACCCGAAGGCGGCGCGAGATCGCAGGGCAGAAGGGACTCGAACCCCCAACCGCCGGTTTTGGAGACCGGTGCTCTACCAATTGAGCTACTGCCCTTTGTCAGTTGTTCGGGACCGGACGAGGCGCGCTCGCGCAGCCGGTCTACGTCCCGACCCGACAACGATAGCAGCCGACATCACGAACGCAGACGGCAGTTTCGGACTATGTCGCCCGATGCCCGGCTCAGCCCGCGGCGATGAGGTGACGTCCCGGCCTACGCCTGAGGGCCGCAACGGCGATTCCGCCGGCAGCACCGCCGGCAGCGGTGGCCGCCGCGGCCAGGTAGACCAGGCGGCGGGCCCGGCCCTTCGAACGCTGGGCCTCGTCGGCTGCGGCCCGACTGACCGCCAGCAACAGGTCGCTCAAAAGAGCGGGATCGGGGCTGACCATCGCCGTGCGCAACTCGCGAAGCGAGCGCCGCACCCGTCGACCTCTGACCACCTCGGCCTGGCACCTGAGACACTGGTCGACGTGCTGAGCTTGGCGACGGCTCGATGGCACCTCGCCCGCCACCAGAGACGCCACCGCCGCTGCTGCTGATTCACACTGCACGGCGCACCTCGGCCAACACGGTCTCGTCGACGAGGTCGCGCAGCTTGCGGCGGGCCCGATGGAGCCTCACCTTGGCCGCCGTCACAGAGATTCCCAGCTCGGCGGCAATGTCCTCGTGCGGGAGGTCGTAGACGTCTCGCAATACCACGACCGCACGCATGGAAGCGGGTAACCCCGCCAAGGCCTCCAACAACGAGCTACGAAGCGAGCCGTTCATCGCCACGAAGTCGGGATCGTGGATCGCCGTGCTGTCCGAGGGCGCGACCAGATCGGTCAGCTCGTCGTGGTTGTTGCGGCGCCGCTTGCCCAGATGGGTTGCAGCGCAGTTGGCTGTGATGCGATACATCCAGGTCGAGAACTTGGAATCGCCCCTGAACGACTTGAGGTTCTTGTACGCCCTTATGTAGGCATCCTGAACCACATCGGCGGCATCGTGGGCGTTACCGGTGAGCCTGTGGGCCAGCGTGTAGGTGTCGCCGTACGTTGCCTCGACCAGCGCAGAGAACGCCCGGTCGTCGCCGGCCTTGGCTGCGAGCGCCAGGGTCTCGATGTCCACCTCACCGAAGCTAGCCCAATCGAGCCAAAAACGCAGCTGCCCGGGGCGGTGGCCCCGGGCAGCTCTCGATTGTGGTGCCCGACCGGTCAGTCGAGCAGGGGAGGACGACTACTTGATGATCTTGGTGACTCGAC
>JAGQSP010000113.1 GCA_020439485.1 Acidimicrobiales bacterium
CTGATCGACGATCACCCCCAGTGGGCTCAACGGCTGGGTGTGCAATCCGCTATCGGCGTCGACTACGCGATCGGTTCGCCACACCACCGAAGAGCCGGCCACGGCAGCCGTCTGATCCACCTGCTCATCGCGGCCGGCTTCGACGACCACCCGACCGCAAGCCGGGTGGTGTCGGTGCCCAAAGCGGCAAACACCGCTTCACGCCGAGCCCTCGAGCGAGCCGGGCTGAGCCTGCTGGAAGTGCGCCCCCTGGAGGGCGAATACCCCGCAGAAGGCGACAGCGCCATCTACTCGATGACCCGCGACGCCTGGAACGCCCTGACCTGACACCGCCCCACGCCGAACACCGGTGTACTCCGGGCGCCAGACACCCGCCAAACACCGGTGTTTGCGAAGACGATGGGGTTAGAAGTCTTCGTCGAACGAAACCTCGCCCGACACACCAACCTGGTAGGCGCTGACTGTGCGCTCGAAGAAGTTGGACAGCTCCTGGACGTCCTGGAGCTCCATGAAATCGAACGGGTTCTTCGACCCGAAGATGGGTTCGAGGCCGAGCTGCACCAGCCGCTGGTCGGCCACGAACTGCAGGTAGGTGCGCATGTCGCGAAGCGACAGGCCGGCTACGCCCTCTTTCAGGACGTCTTCGGCGAACGCGTACTCGCAGTCGACCGCCTCTTCGATCATCAGGCGAATGGCCTGCTCCATACCCTCGTCGAACAGCTCGGGCTCTTCGGTGCGGGCCGTCTCGATGACCTCGAACGCGAAGTTCATGTGGGCGCTCTCGTCACGAAACACCCAGTTGGTGCCAGCGGCGAGACCGTTGAGCAGGCCCTTGCTGCGAAGGAAGTACACGTAGGCAAATGCGCCATAGAAGAACAGGCCCTCGATGCATGCCGCGAAGCAGATCATGTTGAGCAGGAAGTTCTGGCGGTCTTCGCGGGTGCGGAGCTGGTCGAGGTGCTCGATCGAGTTCATCCACTTGAACAAGAAGTCGCCCTTTTGGGCGATCGACGGGATGTTGTCGATGGCGGCGAACGCCTGCTCGCGCTCGGCGATGTCTGGGATGTAGTTGTCGAGCAGCGTCAGATAGAACTGGACGTGCAGCGCCTCTTCATAGAGCTGACGCGACAGGTACATGCGCGCTTCGGGCGCATTGACGTGCTGGTAGAGGTTCAGCACCAGGTTGTTGGCCACGATCGAGTCGCCGGTGGCGAAGAAGGCCACCAGCCGGTTGATCAGGTGCCGCTCGGCCGGGCTGATCTTGCGGTGAAGGTCTACGAGATCGTCGGAGAAGTCGATCTCTTCGACGGTCCAGGTGTTCTTGATGGCCGCCTTGTACATCTCGTAGAAGACCGGGTAGCGCATCGGGCGCAGTGTCAGGTTGAACCCAGGGTCGAGGATGTGCTTGGCATGGCCGACGTGGCTGGCGTCGACAGAGCCGTCGGAGGGCACCGAGTGGATTGGGCCGGTCCGGGGATTCGGTTCGTAGAAGTCGTGGTCTTCGACGAGTGCCATTGGGGGCCTTTCGAGCGTGTTCGTTCAGGAGTCGGGTGGGAAAGAGGGCTTCCTCGAAGTGTGACGAGGGGGTGTGACACCCCCGCCGGTCAGTCGCAGGCTTCGCAGCTCTCGGGGTTCTCGAGCGAGCAGGCAAGGGCCTCGGCGTCGGTGAAGGTCTTCTTCGGCGCCGGCTCGGGAGACGTCGGACGGGTGCCACCGCCCGAGGTCGTCTGGTTGATGCGGGTAGCGGGCCTGGACCTCAGGTAGTAGGTGGTCTTCAGGCCCGACTTCCAGGCGTGCACGTACATCGAGCTGAGCTTGCCGATGGTCGGGCTCTCCATGAACAGGTTGAGCGACTGGCTCTGGTCGATGAAGGCACCCCTGGCCGCCGCCATGTCGATCAGCGACCTCATGGGGATCTCCCAGGCGGTGCGATAGATCGTCTTCAGATCCTCGGGGATGCCCTCGACGTTCTGGATCGATCCCTCGGCCCGCTTCACTGCATTGGCCATGTCGTCGTCCCACAGGCCACGGCGCTGCAGCTCGCGCACCAGATAGCGGTTTATCTGGATGAACTCGCCCGACAGCGTCTCGCGCTTGAACAGGTTGGACACCTGGGGCTCGATGCACTCGTAGCAACCGGCGATGGAGGCGATGGTCGCGGTGGGAGCGATGGCGATCATGAGGCTGTTGCGCAGCCCGTGCTGACGGATGCGGTCCTTCAGCATCTCCCAGCGTTCGCCGTCGTGCACGGTTGCGCCATCCCACAGGTCGAACTGAAGGACACCCTGCGCGGCGCGGGTCTCGGCAAAGGCCTCGTGGGCGCCATTCTTCATGGCCAGGTCACAGCTGGCCGACAGGGCCCAGTAGTAGATCTCCTCGGAGATGCGCGTAGACAAGGCGCGGGCCTCGTCGGAATCGAACGCCATGCCCATCTGGAAGAACACGTCCTGCAGGCCCATGATGCCCAGGCCCACCGGGCGCCACCGCGAGTTGGAGGCCGCGGCCTCCTCTGTCGGGTAGAAGTTGATGTCGACCACGCGGTCGAGGTACGGCACCGCTGTGCGAACGACCTCGCCCAGGCGCTCGAAATCGAAGCTGGTGCTGCCATCGCCAGCGGTGCGCACCAGGCGGCCGAGGTTGACCGAGCCCAGGTTGCACACGGCGGTTTCGTCTGCGCTGGTGACCTCGAGGATCTCGGTGCACAGGTTGGACAGGTGGATCACGTTGCCCGGCTGGCCGGTCTGGTTGGACTTGGTGTTGGACGCGTCCTTGAAGGTCATCCAACCGTTGCCGGTTTGGGCCAGGGTGCGCATCATGCGGCTGTAGAGGTTGCGGGCGGGCACCTGGCGCTCGTAGAGGCCCTGCGCTTCGGCCTCCTCGTAGGCCCGACGGAAGTCGTCGCCGTACAGGTCGGTGAGGTGGGGCACCTTCTTGGGGTCGAACAGGCTCCACTGCCAGTCTTTTTCGACCCGCTCCATGAACAGGTCGGGTACCCAGTTGGCCAGGTTCAGGTTGTGGGCGCGCCTGGCTTCGTCACCTGTGTTGTCGCGAAGCTCGAGGAAGTCCTCGATGTCGGCGTGCCAGGTCTCGAGGTACACGCACGCAGCACCCTTGCGCTTGCCGCCCTGGTTGACGGCCGCCACCGAAGAGTCGAGCGTCTTGAGCCACGGGATGATGCCGTTCGACAGCCCGTTGGTGCCCTTGATGAGCGAGCCGCGGCTGCGAACCCGGTGGTAGGCCAGACCGATGCCGCCGGCGTGCTTGGACAACCTGGCGACGTCGGTGTAGCGGTCGTAGATCGAGATGAGGTCGTCTTGGGGGCTGTCGAGCAGGTAGCAAGACGACATCTGGGGGTGGATGGTTCCGCTGTTGAACAGGGTGGGGCTGGATGGCAGGTATTGCAGGCTCGACATCAGCTCGTAGAACCCGATGGCGTCTTCGGGCGAGGTCGAAAGCCCGCAGGCCACGCGCATGAAGAAGTACTGGGGCGTCTCGATGACCGAGCGCAGGTCGGGGTGGCGCAGCAGGTAGCGGTCGTAGACGGTGCGCAGGCCGAAGAACTCGAAGAGGTTGTTGCCGTCGGGGTCGATGGCGTCGTTGAGCTTGCGGGCGTGGGTACGGACGAACTCCAGAATCGGTTCGCCGATGAGGCCCTGTTCGTAACCGAGCTCGATCGACTGGCTGAACGAGTAGACGTTCTGGTTCTGGACTTCCTTGTCGATGAACGTGGCCAGCAGGCGTGCCGCCAGCTTCGAGTAGTTGGGCTCCGAGACTATGAGCCCAGCGGCGGTTCGTATCGACAGCTCGTCGAGTTCTGTGGTGGTGGCGCCGTCCGACAGACCAGAGATGGTGCGAGTGGCCACACGCATCGGGTCTACGCCCGAGAGTCCGCCCGAGCAGCGCTCGACCGCCTTGACGATCTTGTCGAGGTTCACCGCCTCGAAACGGCCGTCGCGCTTTTGGACCCGCATAGTGGTTCCACCAGCATCGTCGCCACTCTCGATGTTCCTCAGCTCACCCTCGGTGATCGTCACGGTCGTCCCTTCCTGCGTCTTTCCCCGCCGGTCGGCGCCTCGAACGTGCCCTGGTCCGGCCGTTCCGACTTTCTAGCGGGCCTGTCATTACACCCGTGAAATTTCAGCGGTGTCAAGCATTGGTACAAGGGGTCTGCCACGGCCGCAAGCATTCGATGCGGCATCGCTGGAGTCACTTTCCGGGGTCGTCTCCCACCCTGCGAAACGGGCTTCGCGCCCTGAGCGCGAGCCGAGCCGATTTGTATGGTGCACGCGCCAGCTCACGCCCCGTGGCCGAGGTTGCGAGGCCACACCCGGCGCGCCGCCGAAACCTTGGTACCCCACGGGTGGCGGGTGTGCCCGGCCACGTTCTCGGCCACGCGTCGCGCGCCTGAACCCAAGCTGATCCGTGCCCCACACAGGCGAAGCACGCGCGATATCTGGTGCCCTTGCCGACTCTGGGTGAGGTGACGAACACTTCCATTACGAATCGAGATCACCCGAGAGGTGTCGAAAAAAATTTGTGGCCGATGTGCCAGACTGCGGTTGTGACCGAGGCCGGGCAGACCCCCATCATCACAGCATCGGGTCTCACCAAGCGTTTCGGAGACCGGGCGGCCTTGGATTCGCTCGACCTCTCGATCGCCTCGGGCGTCACGGCGCTGGTCGGCGCCAACGGAGCGGGCAAGACCACATTCTTCAACCTGCTGATGGGCCTGCTGCCCGCAAGCTCGGGGACATTGACGGTAAGGGGGCTCGACCCGTTCGGCGACGGTCCGGCCGTGAGGTCGCTGCTGGGCTTCTCGCCCGAGCATCACATCCTGCCCGACGAGATGCCCGCGGACGAGTTCGTACGCCACATGGCCCAGGTGAGGGGTTTGCCTCGCTCGGAGGCCAGGGGCCGCGCGTCGGATGCGCTGTGGCTGGTCGGCCTGGGCGAGGAGAGGTTCCGCCCGCTGGGAACGATGTCGACCGGTCAGCGCCAACGGGTGAAATTGGCCCAGGCACTTGCGTCTGATCCAGCCATCATCTTGCTCGACGAACCCACCGACGGGCTCGACCCGTTCCAGCGCGACGAGATGCTGGGGCTGATCTCTTCCATACGGGCCAAGGTCGGCATCGACGTTTTGGTCAGCTCTCACCTTCTGGAGGAAGTCGAGCGCGTGTGCGACAACGTGGTGGTGCTCGATGCAGGGCGACTGGTGGCCGCCGGGTCGATCGCCTCGGTGATCGGCGGCTCGACGCCTTCGATCAGGGTCGAATTCGCCGACTCGGCAGCCGCGATCAGCGCGGTCGACGCCGCAGTGGTCATAGGTGAAGCGCTGATCGGTCTGGGGTTCGATGTCGTAGCCGAACGCACCGCGCTGTTGGTGTACGGAGATCCCGACTCGGCCTTGGCTGCGACCACCGAACTGGTGGCCAAACACGGGGTGAGGCTTCATCGCCTGGGGCGCAGCCGCAGGCGCCTCGAGGACGTCTTCGTCGACGAGGGGGTCAGCTCGTGACCAGCCCTTCGGCCGACGGCCTCGACGACACCCGAATTGTCGATCGGGGCTATCGCACCTACGACGGAGTGCGCCGGGGACAGCTGGGGGCCGCAGCGACCATCTCGGCCCAGGGCATGCGCGCGGTGTTGGGTCTGGGCCGCCGAGCGCGCTCCAAAGCGGTGCCGGTGGTGTGCATCGTCATCGCCTTCTTGCCGGCCGTGGTGTTCGTAGGCATCGCTGCCCTGTTGCCGGTGGAGGTTCTGGAAGCAGCCGAGGTGGCGAACTACTCGGGCTACTACGGGATCATCGTGTTGGCGCTGGTGCTGTTCACCGCGTTCGTGGCCCCAGAAGCCCTAACCGGCGACCGCCGCTCGGGCATGCTGGGCCTGTACCTGACCACACCAGTGTCGCGCCTCGGTTATCTGGCCGCCAAGACCGTGGCGGTCATGCTGATCCTGTCCATCGTCACCATCGGGCCACTGGTGCTGAACCTCATCGGCTACAGCTTCGAGGGTGCCGGCCCCGGAGGCATTGTCGACACCGTCGAATTGCTGGTGCGCATGTTCGTTGCGGGGATGCTGGTGACCATCGTCTATACGGCGTTGTCGATGGGTGTGTCTTCGCTGACCGACCGGCGCGCCTGGGCATCAGCGGGCATCGTCGTGCTGATGATCCTCAGCTCGGTGGTGCCCAGCCTGCTGGTCGACGCAGCCGACATGTCTGACCAGCTGATGCTGCTGAACCTGCTGGTTGCACCGCTGGAGCTGGTCGTTCGCATCTATGGGGACACTCCCGAGTTTCCCGAGCTGTCCACAGCGTCGCTGGTCGGGGCGTGTGCCGCATGGGTTGTCTTGGGTTTTGCGACGGCCGTAGCGAAATATCGCAACATCGGAGGCACCCGATGACGGCACCCATCTTGTCGGCGCGCTCGGTCACCAAGTGGTTCGGCGGCGTCGTGGCGGTATCTGATGTGTCGTTCGACCTGGGGCCGGGCGTCACCGCACTGTTGGGACCCAACGGAGCGGGCAAGTCGACACTGCTGCGCATGCTGGCCGGGCTCACCTCGCCGTCCAGTGGCTCGGTCGAGATCTTGGGGGTCGACCCACGCCTCGATCCGGCGGTGCGTGGCCGCATGGGTCTGGTGCCCCAACAAGACGGGCTCTTCGAGCGCCTCACCGCACGAGAGTTCGTGAGCGTGGCCGCCGCCACCCAGGGGCTGGAAGACACAGGGCCCGCGGCAGCAAGGGCGCTGGCGACGGTGAACCTCGACCCCGACGACACCCGCCCATGTCGCACGTACAGCAAGGGGATGCGCCAGAGGGTCAAGATCGCCCAGGCCATCGTGCACGACCCCGATGTGCTGTTGCTGGACGAGCCGTTGAACGGGCTCGACCCGGTGCAGCGCCGCCATCTCATCGATGTGTTCAGGCGCCTGGCAGCCGACGGAAGGTGCGTGGTCGTCTCCAGCCACGTACTCGACGAGGTCGCCCGCATCGGCAACCGGGTTCTGGTCATAGCTCAGGGGCGCCTGGCCGCAGCGGGCGACTATCGGCGCCTGCGCGAGCTGATGGACGACAGGCCGCACCGGATTCGCGTCGAGTGCGACGACCCGCGCCGTCTGGCGGCCGTCGTGATGGCCCAACCTGCCACCTCCAGCGTGCGGCTCGAGGGCGATGATCGGGTGCTGGTGGACACCGTCGATCTGGACGCATTCGGCCGCTCGATCGCTTCGATGGCGCTGTCGGCTGGTGTGACGCTGCGGGCCATGGAACCCCTCGACGACGATCTCGAGTCGGTATTTCGGTACCTGGTGCAGCCATGACCTCGGCCTCCGGTTCCTCACCCACCTTCGCTCCCGTCGCGGTCATCCATCGGCTGATGCTGCGCTCGTCGCTGGGCCCCGCCAGGGTCGCCATGATCGCCGGGCTCGGAGCCCTGGTGCTGGCGGTGGCCTTTGCGGTCGGTGCGTCAGATGGCAACAGCCAGACCCGGGTGGCCCACCTGGTCCAAGGCCTGGGCTTGGGAATCGTGGTGCCCGTCGTGTCACTGGTGTTCGCGTCGGCCGTGCTGGGCGACCACCGCGACGACTCGACCATGGTCTACCTGTGGCTGCGGCCCATGAAGCCCTCGGTGGTGCCACTGACCGCTCTGGCAGCGGTCTGGAGCATCGTGGTGCCCGCTTGTGTGGTCATCGTGTCGGCCGGAGCGCTGGCCGCCGGTGGCGACGCCGGCGGGGTGGGCCATGCGGCACTGTCAGCAGGAGCCGGGGCCGTCGCCTACTCGGCGCTGTTCACCCTGGCGAGCCTGGTGCTGGGCCGGGTACTGATCTGGGGTCTGGCCTACATCTTGATCTGGGAGGGTTTCGTCGCCGCAGGGGCCGAGGGCGCCGCGAGGTTGGCCCTTCGGTCGTACACGATCTCGATCTTGGGCGCCGGCAGAGACGTCGACCTTTCGCTGGCGCGCCACTCGCTGTTGGTGTCGCTGATAGTGCTCGGCGCGGTGACCGTGGTGTGCGCTGTGGTTTCGGTTCGGATCTACCGGCGTCTGGACGTCGCCTGAGACGCCTTCGTGGCGGGGTCGCGCCGAACTGTGGTCCCGGCGTGTAATGATGCACCGATGCGCAGAATCGTGGCCTGTCTCGCCGCGGCCACCGTCGCCCTCGCCTCTTGTACCTACGACGACGGCCTCGAAGCAACCCCGGGCGAGCCGACCGTCAGGCCCGGCGACGCCGGTTCTGATTCGCTGGTTCCCGACATCGCCATCGGCGGAAACCTGCTGCCCGATGGCTGCCCGTTCCCCGAGCCAGACGGAACCCAGCCCGACTGTTACCGCCTGGAGGTTCCCGCTGCGTGGGACGATCCATCGCTGGGTGACATATCGGTTCAGGTGGCGGTGTTCCCGGCGACGCAAGGTCCGGCCGAAGGCACCGTGTTGTGGATCGAGGGCGGGCCGGGAGTTGGCCC
>JAGQSP010000114.1 GCA_020439485.1 Acidimicrobiales bacterium
TCGAGGCCCACCTTGGCGACCCCGAAGTAGGGCTGCATCTGGCGGGCGATGCGGGTGGCGGCGACGATGTCATCGACATCTAGTGCCAGCGCCAGGCGATCGCGTACGTCGACTGCTGTTGGTGTTGCCTCTGTCATTTTGGGTTGCTCCCCGGGGGAAATGGTGTCTCTGGCGGGCCCGTCGGCCGACACGTGCTGCACCTAATGGGTATCGCGAATCTGCGGTCGGGTCGACAATCGTCCCTTCCGAACGAACACCGGTGTATGCGCGTCGTCTGACGCCGCCGGAACACCGGTGTTCGCGAACGGGTCGGACGATCCGGCAGGTCGAGGGCGACTCACCGATGGGCACCATTGGTGAGCTCTGCGGTGGATGTGATGCCGTGCTGGGCGCACCACCGCCGCAGGTCATCGACGACCGCCGTGCAGGCTGCAGGGTCGGCGAACGACGCGGTGCCCACTTGAACCGCCGAGGCACCGGCGAGCAGGTACTCGACAGCATGTTCGGCCTTGGCTACGCCGCCCACGCCGATGATGGGCAGGTCGGGGCAGGCGATGCGGGTTTCGTACACCGCTCGAACGTTGACGGGGCGGATGCCGGGGCCCGACATGCCACCTCCCCCGCCACCCAACACCGGCCGACGGGTCTGGGTGTCGATGACCATGCCCATGACCGTGTTGGCCAGGGTCACGGCATCGGCGCCGGCCTCTTGAACCGCCGCCGCAATCTCGGTGACGTCGGTGACGTTGGGGCTCAGCTTGGCCCAAAGCGGCAACCCGGCGACCCTCGTGGCGTCGACCACGGCGGCTGCGCTGTCGCACGAGTGCGCGAACATCTTTCGGCGATCTTCGAGGTTGGGGCAGCTGACATTGACCTCGAGCGCCAGCACTCCATTCACCCCGGCCAACATCTGGGCTGCGCGTCTGTATTCGTCGATGGTGCGACCCCAGATCGAAGCGACCACCGTGGCGCCAGCATCCAGCAGTTCGGGCAGTTCGTCTCGGCACCAGGCCTCGACCCCTGGATTCTGCAGGCCCACCGAGTTGATCATGCCTGACGCGGTCTCGTGCACCCTGGGCGCCGGGTTGCCGGCCCATGGCTCGGCCGACAGCGACTTGACCACAACAGCACCCAACGCCGACAGATCCTGAAACGCGCCCAACTCGGCACCGTGGCCGGCAGTGCCCGACGCGGTCATGACGGGCGCCACCAGCTCGACTCCGCCCACGGCCGTGCGCAGGTCGACGGTGCCGCCCGCCGACCGCGAGGCGAGTCGCTTCAGAAAGGATCGATCAGGACGCGCCATGGATCTCCTGAAGGCTGCGCACCACCAGCTCGCTGTTGCGCCGCTCGTGCATTCCCAGCGCTGCGGCCTTGGCGGCCGCCACGGTGGTCAGACACGGAATGCCGGCGGCCGTGGCGGCGGTGCGGATGCGATACCCGTCGGCGCGGGTGCCCCTGCCCCGTGGGGTGTTCACCACCAGCTGAACCTTGTCGGCCTCTATCAGCTGCACGGCGTCGAGGCCTTCGGTGGTGACGCCGTCGTCGTGGATCTTGGCAACCGTGTCGGCGACGGCCACGCCGTTGTCGGCCAGGAACGCCGCCGTGCCCTCGGTGGCCACGATCTCGAAGCCCAGGTCGACCAGCAGATGGGCGGCCTGCAGCCCCATGGCCTTGTCGCGATCGGCGAGCGAGAAGAACACCGTGCCGCTGTCGGGCAGCGCATCGCCGGCCGCGAGCTGAGCCTTTGCAAACGACAGGCCGAAGCTGGCGTCGATACCCATGACCTCGCCGGTGCTGCGCATCTCGGGCCCCAGGACGGTGTCGACGTCGGGGAAACGTGTGAACGGCAGCACCGCCTCCTTCACAGCCACATGACCTTGGCGGATGGCATCGGTTAGCAGACCGTCCTGGCGAAGCTCGTCCAACGTCGCGCCCGCCATGACCCGTGCTGCGACCTTGGCCAGCTGCACCCCGGTGGCCTTGGCAACGAACGGAACGGTGCGGCTGGCCCGGGGGTTGGCCTCGATCACGAACACCTGACCCTGCTTGACCGCAAACTGCACGTTGAGAAGGCCGATGACCTCGAGCCGTTCGGCCAGCTTGCGCGCGTAGTCCTCGATGACGTCGAGCGTCTGGCGGCTGAGAGATTGGGGCGGGATGGCACACGCAGAGTCGCCGCTGTGCACGCCGGCTTCTTCGACGTGTTCCATGATTCCGCCGAGCACCCAATCGCCGGTGCGGTCGCGTATCGAGTCGACGTCGACCTCGACGGCATCTTCGAGGAAGCGGTCGATCAGCACAGGCCGGTCGGCCGACAAGCCACCCTCGCGGCCCAACGACCCGAATCCGGCCAGCTCTGCCATTGCGTCGCGCAGCTTGTCTTCGCCGTAGACGATGGTCATGGCACGCCCGCCCAGCACGTAGCTGGGGCGCACCAACGCCGGGTAGCCGATGCGCTCGCAGATCGCCACGGCCTCCTCGACGGTGACCGCCGTGCCACCGGGCGGCTGGGGAATTTCGAGCTGGGCACACAGCGAGTTCCACCGCTCGCGGTCTTCTGCCAGGTCGATCGATTCGGGTGAGGTCCCGAAGATCAGCTCGGGCGGCAGGTCGTTGGCCAGCTTCAGCGGTGTCTGGCCACCCAGCGAAACCACGATGCCCACCGGATCCTCGGCCTCGATCACGTTCAGCACGTCTTCGTAGGTGAGGGGCTCGAAGTACAGCCGATCGCTCGTGTCGTAGTCGGTCGAGACCGTCTCGGGGTTGCAGTTGACCATGATCGTCTCGAAGCCCGCATCGCGCAGCGCGAAGACCGCGTGCACGCAGCAGTAGTCGAACTCGATGCCCTGCCCGATCCGGTTCGGACCGCCGCCCAGGATCATGATCTTGCGCCGGTCGGTCGGCCGCGCCTCGCACTCCTCCTCGTAGGTCGAGTAGAGGTAGGGCGTATGCGCCTCGAACTCGGC
>JAGQSP010000773.1 GCA_020439485.1 Acidimicrobiales bacterium
CACCAGCAGTACCTCGGCAAGGTTCCGAACGGATACTGCGGTTTGGGTGGCACCGGTGTGTCCTGCCCGGTCGGGGTTCTCTGAACGCGTTGACAACGCCAGTCTTCGTCACTGACCGTGAGCCATTAACCACCGGTTAACGATCATCGGCTAGACACTGCGTCATGATGAAGAAGATGATCCTCGGCGTTTCGGCGTTCGTTCTGTTGCTCTCGGCGTGTGGGGGAGACGATGGCGACGACGGGGCTTCCGAACAAGAACAAGAAGTAATCGCCGCGCTCAGGTCGCAGGGTGGCGACAGCGGCGGCGCAGCCCCCATGGACGACCTGAGCGATGAAGAGGTGTCGTGTATTGCCAAGGGCATCGTCGCCGACGACGAACTGCTTGATTCGATCCTCGCCGACACCGAGTTCGAGGACCTGACGGTCGAACAGCAGGTCGACGCATTCGGCATGATGGTCGATTGCGCCGGCGACACCCTGGCCGGGGTCATGGCCGACGGCATGATGGAGGACAGCGGTCTGTCCGAGGAGCAGGCTCGGTGCTTCGCCGACGGTGTCATCGACGACCGCGACCTGATGGTCGGTTTGTTGCAGGCCTCGTCGGGCGGTGAGCCCGACGCCGACCTGATTCAGGCCATGTTCGGCCTGTTCGACGAGTGCGGAGTGTCGCTCAGCGATCTCGGCTAGCCGATAGCTCGGCTGCCGCAGTAGCGGCTAGGCGGTGAGTGCCAGCGGGTGCGAGAAGCCCAGATCCGACGCATGTGTGTGAAGGATCGTGAAGCTCAATTGATCGCACCGCTGGCACCGCCACCAGGCGATGTTGCGGGCATCGCCGCGGTCGACGAGCTCGACCATGTCGGCGGTGACGTTCTGGAATCGGTGGCAGGTGGTGCAGAAGTGGCCGTTCATCTCGAATCTCTCCGTTGCTGTCCCTACGGATGAGTGTGAACGAGCTTTGGCGGAATGTGGCACCGATTTGACGCCATGCAAGGCCGATGCTGTGATTTCATGTCGTGATTGACTCAATTGACCGCATGATCCTCCGTGAATTGCAGCGAGATGGTCGCCAGAGCAATCGCGAGCTGGCCGACAAGGTGGGCCTCAGCGCCAACGCCACGGGCGTGCGGCTGAAGCGCCTGTTCGAAGACGGCTACGTCGTAGGGGTCCATGCCCGTCTGAACCAGCCGGCCCTCGGCCGCCCGATCGAGGCGATCGTCGAGTTGCGGTTGGTCTCTGGAGTGCACCCCGACCAGGTGGTCGAGTTCTTCCGCTCGGACCAGAGGGTCATCGAGGCGTGGCACATCACGGGCCGCACCGACTATCTGGTCAGGGTTGCGGCCGAGTCGACGAAAGATCTCCACGACCTGCTGCAGGAGATGGGCACGCGCAGAGGTCTGGTTACCGACATCGTCACCAGCCTGGTCCTCGAACGCATCTGGGCCCAGTGAGGCTCAGTTCGGTCTACCGAGTTCGATGACGGCCAACATGTGAGAAACCAGGTCGTCGTGGTTGGTGTGGGCGTTGAGGCCCGAGGGGTTGGGCATGACATA
>JAGQSP010000115.1:0-1408 GCA_020439485.1 Acidimicrobiales bacterium
CAGCCGAGGTTCATGAGGCGACCTTCGGCCAGAACCAGAACCGAGTTACCCGACGGGAAGATCCATTCGTCGACCTGGGGCTTGATGTTGCGACGCTGAACGTCGCTCATCTTCTCGAGACCCGCCATGTCGATCTCGTTGTCGAAGTGGCCGATGTTCGAGACGATGGCGTTGTGCTTCATCCGACCCATCATCTCGGCCGAGATGATGTCCTTGTTGCCGGTGGCGGTGACGAAGATGTCGACCTTGTCGATGACGTTCTCGATGCGGTCTACCTCGAAGCCTTCCATCGCCGCCTGAAGGGCGTTGATGGGGTCGATCTCGGTCACGATGACCCTTGCACCCTGGCCGCGCAGCGACTGGGCGCAACCCTTGCCCACGTCGCCATAACCGGCGACCAGAGCGACCTTGCCACCGATCATGACGTCGGTGGCGCGGTTCAGGCCATCGATCAGCGAGTGGCGGCAGCCATAGAGGTTGTCGAACTTCGACTTGGTAACCGAGTCGTTGACGTTGTAGGCGGGGAAGGCCAGCTCGCCGCGCTCGACCATCTCATAGAGACGGTGAACGCCGGTGGTGGTCTCCTCGGAGACTCCGCGGATGTTGCCGATCATGTCGGTCCACATCGTGGGGTCGGTCGCTGCGACCTTGTGGAGGAGCTTGTAGATCTCTTCCTCGTCGGGCGAGTCGGCACCGGCCGGATCGGGGATGGAACCCTCTGACTCGTAGCGAGCGCCCAGGTGCACAAGCAGCGTGGCGTCGCCACCGTCGTCGAGGATGAGGTTGGGGCCAGTCGCACCGGGCCAGCGAAGCGCCTGCTCGGTGCACCACCAGTACTCCTCGAGCGTCTCGCCCTTCCAGGCGAACACGGGCGTGCCCCGGGGTGCGTCGACGGTTCCCTCACGACCCACCACGACTGCAGCAGCGGCCTCGTCCTGGGTCGAGAAGATGTTGCAGCTGACCCAGCGCACGTCGGCACCGAGGTCGACGAGCGTCTCGATGAGAACGGCGGTCTGCACGGTCATGTGCAGCGAACCCATGATGCGGGCGCCGGCGAGGGGCTTGTCGTCGTAGTGGCGGGCCCGCAGCTCCATCAGGCCGGGCATCTCGACTTCGGCAAGCTCGATCTGCTTGCGGCCCGAAGCCGCGAGGGCGAGGTCGGCGACCTTGAAGTCGCCGTCGAGAAGGGCAGGTAGTTCAGACACGTAGAAACTCCAGTTGACGTCTGTCGTAGTCGTTCGGCACCTGGGCTTCTGCCCTGGATCTACGTGATCCACGACCAACTGGTGGAATGCCAACCATCGAGGGTACCTAGCAAGAACGGCCAGTCAACCCTGTCGGTAGTTTCGGGTGTTCGCTGAAGGCCCGACTGCAGAGGTCGGGTCAGAAGGTGGGTTCGATTCCCTCG
>JAGQSP010000115.1:1463-3565 GCA_020439485.1 Acidimicrobiales bacterium
ACGAGCATCACGGGGATGTCGTCGCGGATCTCATAGGTGCGCGACAGCCGAGGGTTGAACAAGATCGCCTCGTCCTCGAAATACAGCAACGGGCCCTTGTCTTCGGGGCACGCCAAGATTTCGAGCAAGCGGGGATCGAGAGCCACGTGGGCCTCCAGTGGTAGCGAACGGTCCAAAGGTTAGCGATCGCCGGTCGGCGCTAGGCGAAATGTGACCTGACCTCGTCGACGTGGGCGTCGACCTCTGCAGCCGTGGGCGCCTCGAGATTCAGCCGCAGCAGAGGCTCGGTGTTGGACGGCCGGAGGTTGAACCACCATTCGCCCATGTCGACGGTGAGCCCGTCGAGCCGATCCTGGGGGTGGTTCGCATAGGCCTCGGCCACGCGGTCGATGACCGCTGCCGCGTCGTCGACGCGGGTGTTTATCTCGCCGGAGGCGACATAGCGGTCGAGGGGCGCGATCAGCTCGGACAGCGGCCCGCCGAAGTCGCTCAGTTGCTCTAGCACGATCATCGCTGCGATCAGCCCCGAGTCGGCCTTCCAGTTGTCGCGGAAGTAGTAGTGACCCGAGTGCTCTCCACCGAACGCAGCACCCGTTTCGGCCATCACCGCTTTGATGAACGAATGTCCGACCTTGGTGCGGACCGGCTCGCCACCGTTCTCGCGGATCACCTCGGCGGTCGAACGCGAACAGATCAGGTTGTGGATGATGGGGCCGGGGCCTGTTCGAGCGAGCATCGCCTTGGCGACCAGGGCGGTCGTCAGCGAGCCGGATATGGGTTGGGCCTTCTCGTCGACCAGGAACACACGGTCGGCGTCACCATCGAACGCCAGGCCGATATCGGCTCCGGTCTCGAGCACGCGCCGCTGGAGGTCTCTGAGGTTTTCTGGCTGGATCGGGTCGGCGGGATGGTTGGGGAAGGTGCCGTCGAGTTCTGGATAGAGGATCTCGATGTCGACCGGCAGGTCCGCGAATGCCGCCGGCGCAACGTATCCGCCCATGCCATTGGCGGTGTCAGCCACGATCTTCAGCGGTCGGAGCTTGGCGGTGTCGATGAACGAGTGGATGTGGGCGACGAAGTCGGGCAGGAGCTCGACCTTGCTGTGGTTACCGGCCCCGACCTTTTGATGGCCCTCGACCACCATCGCCTTGATGTCGAGCAGGCCCGTCTCGGTGCCGATGGGCTTGGCTGCTCTGCCGCAGAGCTTGATTCCGTTGTAGCCAGCCGGATTGTGCGAAGCGGTGAACATCGCACCGGGCAGGTCGAGGTGGCCCGAAGCGAAGTACAACATGTCGGTCGAGGCCAAACCGATGTCGACCACATCGACACCCTGAGACATGACACCCCTGGCGAATGCCTCCGAGAACTCGACGCCGTCAGGTCGCATGTCGCGCCCGACGATCACTGCTTCGGTGCCCACGAACCTGGCGAAGGCAGCACCGAACGAGTGGCAGATGTCGGCATCCAGCTGGTCTGGAACCGTGCCCCTGACGTCGTAGGCCTTGACGATCGCGTCTAGACGCTCGGCGGGAATCGGCGGGATCGAGCTCATGGTTTTCGACCATCCTGTCGGTTGCCGGCTCGGAGCCGGGTCTGGCATAACGATGTAACTACACCCAACGGTCGACCGCTGACCGGTCGGCTTGATCGCTGTCGTAGCGTCCCTGGGCCGACCAACGCCTGACCCGAAACACATCCCGCACCATACGCATGGTGTCGGCTGCGAAGCTGACGGTCGAGTCGTCGATGTTGTCGAGAACCACCGGCACCTCGGTGAGCGTCAGCCGGAAGCGTTCGGCCAGGTGAAGCACCTCGACGTCGAAGGCAAACCCGTCGACGAGCGTGCGGCTGAAGATCAGGTCGGCGGCGTCGCTGCGAAAGCCCTTCAGCCCCGACTGGGTGTCGCGGTATTGGCCGAGCAACACGACGTAGGTGAACAGGTTGAACACCAGCGAGCCGACCTCGCGCAGCTTGGGGCCGCGGTGCACCGTGTGGGTCGCTGAGTGGCGCCGCGAACCAACGACCAGATCGCTACCGTCCTCGATGGTCGCCAGCAAGACCGCGATCTGGGCCGGCGGGTAGGCCAGATCGACGTCGGTGAA
>JAGQSP010000116.1 GCA_020439485.1 Acidimicrobiales bacterium
GGCTCGCCTGGTGGCGTTCGCGACGAGAACCTCGAGGTTGCTGACGGTCATGCGCACCGACACACCCGAGCGCTGGTTGACGTGCGGGCTGGAACGAGCGACGTGGCTGAAGGTGGTGACGATCTCGGTCATGACCTCGGGGACGGTGACCGTGATGGTGGTGCCGTCGGCCAACACAGCCTCGGGGAAGTGGGCCTCTTGCAGGGCGATGTCCATCTCGATGTCGACATCGAGTGGATAGTGGGTGCGGATCTGGCTGCCGAATCGGTCCTTCAGCGGGGTGATGAGACGGCCGCGGTTGGTGTAGTCCTCGGGGTTGGCCGACGCGACCAGCATCACGTCGAGGGGCAGCCTCACCTTGTAGCCGCGAACCTGTACGTCGCGTTCTTCAAGGACGTTCAAGAGACCGACCTGGATGCGCTCGGCGAGGTCGGGTAGTTCGTTGATTGCGAAGATGCCACGGTTGGTGCGCGGAACCAGGCCGTAGTGAAGGGTGAGCTCGTCGGACAGATAACGCCCTTCGGCGACCTTGATGGGGTCGACCTCGCCGATGAGGTCGGCGATGGACGTATCGGGCGTGGCCAGCTTCTCGCCGTAGCGATGGTCGCGGTGAACCCAGTCGATGAGTGTTTCGTCGCCGTTCTCGGCCAGCAGGTCCTTTGCGTATTTGGAGATCGGGTTGTAGGGATCGTCGAGGATCTCCGAACCAGCGACGATGGGGCAGTACTCGTCGAGCAGGTTCGTGAGCGAGCGGATCATGCGGGTCTTGGCCTGACCCCGCTCGCCCAGGAAAATCACGTCGTGACCAGCCAATATCGCGTTCTCGAGCTGGGGCAGCACGGTGTTCTCGTAGCCCAGAACCCCCTCGAACAGAGGCTCTCCGGCTGCGATGAGGCGCAGGGCGTTGCGACGCATCTCTTCTTTGACCGGAAGAGACTCCCACCCCGACGCCTTCAACTCACCCAACGTGGATGGTCGGCTCATGAAACACCCCTCGCGCTATCGACCTGAACACGGTGACCCTATCGGAGCCACCTGCGAACGACGTAGCGTGTCACGGTGACCGCAAGGCGCCCCACCGATGCTCGATTCGACGCGAGCGTCACCCTCGACGGACCCTGGGTCGCGGCGGTGCCCGATGAAGACCTCAGGCGTTCGTTCGCCGATCCGCACTTCGACGATTCGACGTGGCTGCCGGTGGCGGTACCTGGTCTGTGGCGCTCGACGCCGGCACTGGCCGACGAGGACGAGGTGCTCTACCGCACCCGATTCGATGCCACCTGGCCCGGTCCCGGCTCGCGGACCTGGCTCAGCATCGACGGCCTTTGCTATCAGGGCGACATCTGGCTCGATGGCGCCTACATAGGCGACACCGAAGGCTATTTCCAGCCTCACGTGTTCGAAATATCCGAGGCGGTCAAGGCGCGCACCAGCCACGTCCTGGCGATCGAGGCTTCGTGCCGCACACCAGGCGACCTCACGGCCAAGCGCAACATCACCGGCGTTCTGCAGCACTGGGACAACCTCGACCCTTCGCTCAACCCGGGCGGTGTGTGGCGCAGGGTTCGCATCGAAGACACAGGACCCATTCGAATCAACACGTTGAGGGTGACGGTCGTCGAGGCCGACAGTGCAGTGGCGATTCTGCAGTTCCACGCCAAGCTCGACTCGGTGGCCACCCACACGGTGGTTGTCAGAACGCTGGTCGACCGGTCGTCGGATTCGGAGGGAACCGGCCAGATCGCGACGGTGGAGGAAGAGCAGGTGCTCGCCACCGGCTCGAACGAGATCGAGTGGCGCGTCGCCATCGAACAGCCGCAGCTGTGGTGGCCCCATGACCTCGGCGATCCGAACCTGCACGACAT
>JAGQSP010000117.1 GCA_020439485.1 Acidimicrobiales bacterium
CGCAGCTCGACGCGTCGCTGGCCGGGCAGGTCTCCGACAGGCTCTCGCTGATCGACTCGGGCAGCGACCCTTCAACCCTTCTGAACGCTGGGCTTCACGACACGATCGGGTGGATCGGCAGGCCCGATGGTTCGACATTGTCGTCTTCGGGTCACCGCCTCGCCGAGATACCAGACCTGGCGCCCGGACAAGTCGAAACGGTCGAGGTGGCGCTGCTGGAAGACGGTGGCCGCGACGAGCACGAGATCGAGAATGAGACCGTGCGCATGGCCTCGGGTGCATCGCTAGACGGCTCGATCCTGGTGTTCGTGGGCCAGGAGCTGTCGCATGTCGAGTCGACCGTCTCCACGGCCGAGACGGCGCTGGTCATCGGTGTTCCGATCTTGACCCTGCTGGTTGCTGTTGCGGTATGGGCTGCGGTGGGTCGGGCGCTGCGCCCTGTCGAGCGGATCAGGCTGCAGGCCCAGGCGGTTTCGGGCCGTGAACTCGACATCAGGGTTCCGACGAGCGGCTCCGGCGACGAGATAGATCGCCTTGCGCACACCATGAACGACATGCTCGATCGACTGTCCGAACACGATCTCGCCCAGCGTCGCTTCGCGTCCGATGCCAGTCACGAGCTGAAGAGCCCCACCGCAAACATCCGGGTGCTGGCCGAGACCGCCTCCGCAACCGATTGGGACGTCACCAGGGCGCGCATCGCCGCCGAAGCCGACAGGCTCGGCAGCCTGGTCGACGACCTGCTGTTCCTCAACATCTCGGGCGAGCGCACGTCCGCGGTCGACCAGGTCGACCTCGACGACATCTTGTTCGACGAGGCCCAGACGCTCGCGGCCCATTCGTCCGTCGATGTGAGCATTGGTGCCGTCACGCCACAGCGGGTCGCTGGGGTCGCGGGCGAGCTGAGGCGCGCGGTGCGCAATCTGGCCGACAACGCTGCCCGGCATGCCCATTCGGCGGTTGTGTTCGACCTCACCGAGAGGGGCGACCACGTGGTTCTGGCCGTCACCGACGACGGATCCGGAGTACCGGTCGAAGACCGTGAACGCATCTTCGAACGCTTCACCAGGCTCGACGAGTCGCGCCAGCGCCAAAGCGGGGGCACCGGCCTGGGGCTGGCCATCGTGGCCGACATCGCTTCGCGCCACGGTGGTTCGATCCGCGTCGTAGACCCGGGAAACCGGTTCGAGTTGACCCTGCCCAAGGCCGCCGGCGGGTCCGGCGCCCAATCTCGACCTGGTACCTAGTTGGTGATGCTCGATTTCCGGCCCGACCTCAGCTCACGCGATGTCACCTGGGAGCGGATGGAGGCGGTTGCGTTCACCCCCATGGACGCCCGCGCCAGGAACCAGCTGATAACCGTTGCCTACGGCGACATCGCCGATGCCATGGCCACCGTGCTCGGCAGCGAAGATGCGTCGTTTTGTGCCATCGGCCAATGGGCCTCTGCCGCCATCGCCGGATATCTCTCGGTGCCGGTTCCGTTCATTCGCCGGATGGTTTCGCGCCCGTTCGCCTTCGGCAATCGCCACATCTTCAGTGAGGTCGCTAGGGCCCAGGTGGCCTTCCTCGACACGGTCGGAGCCGCTCATCAGGCCGGGGCCGACCCGGCCGAAATGGAGCTTGCGTGGGGCCGCTGCGAAGACTTGCTGCGCCGCGTTGCACCCTGGCCTCCTGGCACACCGGCCACGGCTCGCGACGCGCAGAACCCGTCCGAGGTGGCGGCGATGGTGATCGATCCGACCCGCCGCACCGACAACGACTTCATGGTCGAGGGGTTGCGCTGCTATTTCCAGGCCATCGGGTGCACCGATCGCGACCAGAAGTCGCGGCTGATACTGCGCGGAAACGTGCTGATCGCCGCCCACGAACAACGCCAACTCGACAGCTCGATCAGCCTGGGTTTTCGCACGTGGGTGCGCCAGATCACCACCGCCTGGCGGCTGCTGGAGACCAAGTACGAATGGCACAATCACCGGCCCGGCGCCCGGCGGCTTGCGCTGGAGGGCCGCTGGATCGCGTTTGCCACCCAGCGGTTGGTGACCTTCGAGGTGCCGTGGGGAAGCGTGCGGGTCGGACAGAGGGTCAGCCGCGACGCCCACAGCATCGACCTACCCTCGGATCTGGCCGACGTACTGGGGCTGCGCACCGCGCTGGATGGCCAGGGGTGCCGCTGCTGGGCCGACTGGGATCAACGCATGGCGTGGATCATCCCGATGATGGCGGCCGTGCAGCGCAACCCCGCGTGGTTCGACGGTGATGGCAGGGTGGCCAGACCGCAGCTGTCCGGCGATATCGACCGGTACTTGGAGGCTCGTGACCGACGGGTCGACGCGCTGCCAGACCCGCCGCCGGCTCCGGACTCGAGCCCGATCGACAGTGAAACTCTGGAACTGCTTCGGTCGCGTCCGACCAACCAGGCCGAGCCGCTGTTCGCCGACTTCCCGTTGAGTGCTGTGTGGAAGGTGGGCCGGGGGCTCGCGGCCGATGATGTGACCGCGTCGTTCTTCGCCCTGATGGGTGACGTGGTCGAACGCAGAAATGCAATCACACAACCCGGAGGTCTGCTCGACGCCGACACCGTAGCCACGGCCCGCAGAGTGTTCTGCGACAACGACACGTCGATGTTCATGGGTCTGCTGTTCGGGTCGCTACCTGATGCCTACTCGGCAGCCCGGGGCGTGAGGGTGCTGGGGTCGGTAAGCGATTTCGCCGTCGATCCGTTCAGGCGCGCCGGCGAGACGGCCCGGTTCCTGCTGGACGTCTTGACGCCACCCGAAGGCGCCGCCGCCGGCTCGTTCGAGGTCGGGGGAGTGGCCCTCGACTCGACCATCGGTGTGCGCGGAATGCATGCCGTGGTCACCGAACAGCTCATCGCCGGTGGGTGGGACACCAGCACGATGGGCGTTCCCGTGAACCAGGAAGACCTGCTGGGCACGATGCTGACGTTCGTTGTCGGTCCGTTCTCTATGTTCGAACGACTGGGGGTGTCGTTCACCGACGGCCAGCGCGACGCCTATACCCGTTTCTGGTGCGGCATCGCCCACCTGCTCGGGCTGCCCTACGAGGTCGTCACCGTCGAACTAGACGGTCGTCGTCGCGCATACACCTACGCTGAGGCGTGTGCGCTGATGGCGATGATCCGGCACCGCAACCATGCCGTGTCGCTGGACGGCGTGCGTCTGACCGAGGCCCTGCTGGATGGCATCGGGGAGGGATTCCCTCGCTGGATGGACTGGCTGCCGCTGGGAATGGTGGAGGCCGTCGGGGCCCCCGAGGTCAACCGCTACCTCCTCTTGGGCGAGGGTCGAGGCCGCCGTCGTGCCGCGGCCATGACCTGGGCGATGCGAAGTGGGTTCGCGTCTCGATTGCTGCAGCCGGCGATGCGCAGGGCCCTGGAAGCCGCCGGCGACTACTGGCTGAAGCCGTTCTTCGCCATCGGCGCCGGGCTGCCCTTTCGCCGCACGGTCGAACAGGGCGGGCGGCCCGTAATCGAGCGCCAGGTAGGCGTCGGGGTCGTCAACACCGACCTGTGGCCTACCGGCTGCTGAGTGCTTCGACGGTTTCGTCGAGCAAGCGTCGGTCCAGCGAGACGCCGACGGGCAGGTCGCCCAAGGCCTCGCGGCACTGGTCCATGGCCATGGCGTCAGCCGGCGACAGCGGGTGGGTGCTGCGAGCGGAGGTGACCGCCCCGAGAGCTCGCCGAGCTGCGTCGCGCCGTCCGGTTTCCAGCAAAACCAGGGTTGCCTGCAACATCGCGTGGCGAAGGTTCGATGCGAACCTGGTTCGGTACCAGTGTTCCAACACCTCGATGGTGGTGACGGCTGCCTCGTCGAGACGACCCAACCTCCGCAGGCTGCTGATCGAAGACGACATGGCCATCCCCTGCGACCATCGGTTGTCGACGGTCAGCGACAGTCGCACGCTCTCGGCGAACGAGCGTGCCGCCTCGGCCGGGTCGTCGGCCGACTGGGCCTCGCCCAGCGTGTAATGGGCCCACGCCAGCAACGACGCGTTGCCGCTGGACGCGGCCAGAGGCTGGCATTCGAGAGCGGCCCTCAGCGCGTCCGATGTCATGCCCGCATGCACGAATCCGAGGGCGAGGTTGCCCAGCGTCAGGACCCCCTCGTGGGGTACGGACCTGAACCGTGGACGCCCCATCAGGGTTGCCTGGAGCTGGCCCGCCTCGGCGAAGCGACCCTGCTGCGATGCCAGGTTGAATTGGGCGCTCAGCGCCCTGAACCGCGGCTGCGATCCCCGGTGTTTGGAGGTCTGCAGCGACGCTGCCGCCAGCCGTTCGCCATCGGTGAAACGCTGACCGGCCCAGGCACCCAGGGCCGCGCACGCTTGGAGTTCTTCCAGTTGGTCGAGTTCGTCGGCGCCGGCCATGCCCAGAACCCGTTCGGCCCATGAGAAGTTGTCCCACACCAGCCGCAGAATCGACCAGTCGTGTATGCCTATGGCCATGTCGGCGGCCGCGGAGGTATTGCCCCGCGACACGTGGTGCTCGAACGCCGCTCGGGTGTGGTCTGCGGCTTCGTTCAGCCGCTGCACTGCCAGCTCCTCGCCGGCGCCGCGAAGGTCGGGTTCGAGTTCGGACACCAGCGCGGCGAACGCTGTGGCGTGCCCGTCGCGTGCATTGTCGAGTTCGCCACGATGGTCGAGGCGCTCACGGGCACGGGTTCGAACCGTCGACAGCAGCCGAAATGCAGGGAGGCGGCCGACCTCGCGCTCGACCAGCGAGCTGTCTACCAACACCTGCAGCTGGGATGCCACAGACATTCGGTCTGCGGTTGGGCCTGCACCCGTGGCCGCGTCGGCCAGGGTGAAGCGACCGTTCAGCACGGCCAGTTGTTCCAGCAGCGATGTGGTGTCGGCATCGAGATTCGCCAGCGAGCCATCGATGGTGTCGGCGAGCCGCCGATGCCGTACGTCGGTTCGGTTGGGCGCTTCCAGGGTGTCCAGCGAGGTTTGCACCAAAGCCGCCAGCTCGTCGACCGGAAGCACACGTAGCTGGGCCGCGACCAGCTCGAGCGCCAACGGCAGGCCGTCGAGCGAGTCGATCAGCCGGGGCAGGTCGGCCGTGTCTACCTGTGGCGCCGGTCTCGAGCCGAACGCCCGATCGACCAACAGTCGGCGAGCCGACTCGTCGTCGAGGCCGGCCAGCTCGAGCCTGGCTTCGCTCTCGCTGGCCAAACCGACGCGGCTGGTGGCCACAACCCGCAGCCCAGGGGTTTGACGCAGCAGAGCTTCGCCCAGCGCGGCCACCTGGGCGACATCGTCCTCGCAGTTGTCGATGACGAGCAACGTGGGTCGCTGGGACAGTTCGTCGACCAACGACGACAACAGCTCTGTCGCATCACCGACGGGGCGAACTCCGATCTGCTCGGCGAGGCACTGGGCGACCGTCCGGCATATGCGGGGCTCGACCAGGTCGACCCACACCAGGTCCAGGTCGCCGACCGAGTTTGCGAAGCGAGCCACGAGGCGGGTCTTGCCGGCACCGCCAGGACCCACCACGGTGACGAGGCCGTTCGCAGCCACCAGATCTGCCAGCTCGGCGAGGTCGTCTTCTCGCCCGAAGAACCTCGACGACGGCGAAGGCGCCTTGTCGCGCCGGCGCACCAGCGAAGCGGGCTGCGGCGGCGACGAATCGGTCGACGAGTTGCCGTCCGCAACGGCGGGGGAGTGCGACCTGGGGTTGGACAACAGGCTCTCGTCGTGGGCCAGAATCCTGGCTTCCAGGTCGACCAACCTCGGGCTCAGCTCCAAACCGAGCTCCTCGCCGAACAAGCGGCGGGCGCGCTGTACAGCCCGCAGCGCTTCGGCATGGCGCCCCGAGGCGTACAGCGACAGCAACAGCAACTCCCAGCGTCGCTCCCTGAACGGCTCGTCGGTGACGGCGCTACTGGCCAGAGCGGCCGCCTTGTCGTGTTCGCCTGCCGCGGCCAGGGTCTCGATCAGTTGCTCTTGTGCGTCCAGGCGCTGCTGCTCCAGCACTGCGACGGGGCTGGCGAGCCAAGCGTTGTTTTCGCACTGCTGGAAGGCTCGCCCTCGCCACAGGTCGAGGGCCTGGCCCAGCAAGGCGGCTGCCTCGGTGTGGTCGGCGGCCTGCGCTCTGGCCTGAGCCTGGTCGAGCAGGTCGGCGAACTGTGCGGTGTCGAGGCTGTGTGTCGGGGCCTGCAGCCTGTACCCATCGCCGTCGTGTACGACTTCGATGTCGGGGTCGTCGAAGCGGTCGCGAAGGCGGGCCACAACCACCCTCAGACCTGTCGAAGCCGACGCCGGAGCTTCGTCTCCCCAGAGCGCTTCGGCGAGCAGATCGGCCCTGACCGCTTGAGGGTGGTGGGCCATCAGCAGTGCCAGGACCTCGGCTTGTTGACCGCGCAGCGACGTGACCTTGCCGTTTGCGTCCACAGTCGAGACGGGTCCGAGGGCACGCAGCTGCACGGCGACATTGTATGGGCGCGGCCCAAACCCATCCGATTCGTCGCGGACGTTCAGTCCAGGAGGGTGTTGTGCCGATAGGTGAAGATGCCCCGCCAGCGAAGCGAACCCGAGATGCAGGTGGCCGAGCTGTTGCGCACGGCGAAGTCGTCTCTGGGGCTCAGCCTGACCTTCTTCAGCCGCCTCGACGGCCAGACACAACATCTGGAGGTCGTCGAGTCGTCTTTCCCGATGTTCAAGGACGGCCAGACGATGCCTCAGGCAACCTCGTTCTGTCAGGCCATCCTCGATGGCAAGCTGCCCCACGTCATACCCAACGTCGCGAAGCTGCCCGAGGCCAAGCGCCTACCCGCTGCCCGGTTTCCGCGTATTCGCAGCTTCGTATCGGTTCCGGTCACCTTGAGCGACGGAACGGTCTATGGAACGTTCTGCGCCGCGGGGTTCACCTCCGACAAGGGTCTGTCGAAGCGCGACGAGTCGTTGATGCGGGTCCTGGCGAGCGCTACGGCGACCATCATCGAGCCCGAGGTCAACGAGCGTCGTCGAGACGACGAGATTCGCAGCCGGATCGAGCCGATCATCGCTGGTGGGGGTCCCAGGGTGGTGCTGCAGCCCATCGTGAGGCTGGCCGACGGCACCAGGGTCGGCTCGGAGGCCCTGAGTAGGTTCCCCGAGGAGTGGGGGAGGCCACCAGATCAGGTCTTCGGCGAGTCGAGGTTCATTCAGCGAGGCATAGAGTTGGAGCTTCTGGCGTTGAGGCGCGCCGCCGACCACCTTCGAACCGCAAAGGGTTACGTGGCGATGAACGTTTCGCCCGACACCGCGCTGGACCCACTGTGTAGGCAGTTGTTCGAGGAGTTGCCGGCAGAACGCGTGGTCATCGAGCTGAGCGAGCACGATCCCGTCGATGACTACGAGGCCCTGGCCGCCGCTTTGGCCCCGCTGCGGTCGGCCGGGATGAAGCTGGCCATCGACGACGTGGGTGCGGGCTTCTCGTCGTTGCGCCACATCGTGGTGACGTCGCCAGACATCATCAAGCTCGATCGCAGCATCGTGGCCGGAGCCGCTACGGATCCGGTCCTGGCGACCTTGACGAAGTCTTTGGTCGACTTCGCCAGGGGCCTGGGTGCAGGTGTGGTGGCCGAGGGCATCGAGACCCTCGAAGACGCCATTGCTCTCAGAGATGCCGGGGTCGATTTCGGCCAGGGTTGGTACTTCGGGCGTCCCGGGCCGGTTGAAGACCTCCGAGCGCACTATCCGTTCCCGGGGGTCACCGACGCCGCTGGTGGGGTCGAGCTGCAATCGAGTGTCACACTCTAGATCTCCAGCACAGGGTTAGACCCGACCAAAGGGTTAGACACGCCGAGAACACCCGTTGTTCCGAGCGACTCGGGGCGCCTGGCGATAGATTCACCGGCCGTGACCAGTCGCAGCGCCAGGGCCCTCGTCTTCGTGACCTCGGCCGCCGTGCTGGTGGTCGAGATCCTCGCCGGACGCCTGCTGGCGCCATACATCGGGGTGTCGCTCGAGACCTTCACGGGCATCATCGGAACGATCCTGGCCGGCATAGCCCTGGGCAACAGCGTGGGGGGCCGTCTTGCCGACACCCGTCCACCCGAGAAGCTGATCGGCACCGCCATCGCCCTGGGCGGCATTCTGGTCTGGGTGTCGTTGCCCGTCGTCTCGGCGATCGGGCGGTCGTTCGGCACCGGCCCGGTTGCCATCGTCGCATTTTCAGCGCTCGCCTTCTTTGCTCCGGCGGCCGTGCTGAGCGCAGTTTCTCCCATGGTCGCGAAGTTGCGTTTGACCGACCTCGGCCACACCGGCGAGGTGGTCGGCGGGCTATCTGCGGCCGGCACGGTCGGCGCGCTGTTCGGATCGTTCTTCACAGGTTTCGTGCTGGTCTCGGCTGCTCCGACGCGGCCGGTCATAATCGGGCTGGGCGCATTCCTGGTGGTTTTGGGTCTGGTCGTCGGGGCGCGGCTCGGCGGGCGAAGCCGACCCGATGCCACCATGGCCGCCGTCGGGCTGGTGACGTTGGCAGCGGCGTCGCTGGCGCCTTCTCCTTGCCAGTTCGAGTCGGCCTATTTTTGTGGCGCCGTGGTCGAAGACGTCGATCGTCCCTCGTTGCGATTTCTGGTCCTCGACGATCTGCGGCACGCCGCCGTCGACTTGAGCGACCCGACCTGGCTCGAGTTTCGCTACACCAACCTCTTGGCCGATGTTGTTGCGACGGCTCCGCCCGGTCCGGTGAGGGTGTTGCACATCGGCGGTGGCGGGTTCACCATGCCGCGCTACATCGAGGCGGTCAGGCCTGGCTCGTACAGCCTGGTTCTGGAGATCGACCCCTACCTGGTCGACGTCGCCCGCAACGAACTGGGCTTGGTCACGTCGGATTCGCTCGAGGTGCGTGTCGGCGACGCCAGGCTGGCAGCCGACGAGCTCGAGACCGCTGCCTACGACGTCGTAATAGGTGATGCCTTCGCCAGCGTGTCGGTGCCGTGGCACCTGACAACCCGGGAATTCGTTTCCGAGATCGCCAGGGCCCTCGACACCGATGGCATTTACGCGATGAACGTCATCGACGGCGGTTCCAGCGACTTCGCACGAGCCGAGCTGGCCACC
Source organism: Acidimicrobiales bacterium (assembly GCA_020439485.1). GTDB lineage: Bacteria > Actinomycetota > Acidimicrobiia > Acidimicrobiales > Poriferisodalaceae > JAAETH01. The sequence continues at coordinate 9,073 of JAGQSP010000117.1, forward strand.
CTGGCCGACGTGTTCGAACACGTTGCGATAATCGTGCCGGCCGACGGTGTTCCCGACTGGCCCGTAAACCAGATACTGGTCGCGTCTCACGCCCCCATACGCGAGATCGTCATCGATCCGCAGCACGGCCGCCTGCTCGGCGACGTCGAGTCCTACATCGGCGACGCCGACGTGCTGACCGACGACTTCGCTCCGGTCGATTGGCTCACACGAAATCGCTGAAAATCCGAACCGCAGGGAACTGCGCTGTCGACCCGCTTCGTCACACCTCACATGAACAACAATCGACTCGCCGCAGCCGCCATCGGAGCAGCGCTGGTTTTAAGCGGACTCACAGCTTGCTCGGACAGCCCCGACGAGGTCGTCACTGGTGACGGTGGAGCCACGTCGACCACAGAGGTGACGACCACCCAGGGCGGCGGCGACACCGGCACACCCGACGGTCCAGAGGCATCGGCGCTGGAGCAGGCCCGACAGCGGTGGGCTCAGGCGGGCATCGCCGACTATGACTACGAGTTCACGACCAGCTGTGAGTGCGGCCCCGAGGTGTCGGATGCCAACACGGTTCGGGTGCGAAACGGTCGCGTGGTCGGTGTCGAGTATCAGGGCATGAAGGTCGACCGCGACGTCAGAACCGTCGAGCAGTACTTCGACTCGATTCAGGCCGCCATCGACAGCGGCGTGGCCATAGATGTCACCTATGAGGAACAGACCGGGCGACCCATCAGGGTCTTCCTCGACACCGAAGCGATGGCAGCCGACGGAGGCGACGGCACCGAACTGGTTGCGTTCGACTCGCTGGGCGAGTTCCGTGAGCGGCTGGACGCAGCTCGCGCCGCGTGGAGCGAGTCGGGCCTGGTCGACTATTCCATCGATCACTCGCCGGTGTGTTTCTGCCCGATCGACGAGCTGGTGACCAAGGTGGTCGGCGGCGAGGCAACCTCGACGGTGGTGTCGGGCACCAACAACCCTCCGGGTTTTGATGGCTGGTCGATGAGCATCGACGACATGTTCGAAGAGATCGAGTCGGCGTTCGACTCGGGAGCCGCTCGGGTCACCGCCACATTCGACGACCGAATGGGCTATCCGACCGAGTACTACGTCGACGTCGAGCTGATGATGGCCGACGAGGAGTACGGAATGGTCGTGCGCTCGGTCAGCCCGTCGGGCGACTAGCCGGCAGCCAGTTCAGCTCGTGTAGTCGGTCAGATCGTGTAGAGGGCCTCGATTCGGCCGCCGAGAGCGATGACGATCGCGAAGATCGCCGCCGCAATCCCGGCCAGCAAGAGGGCGTACTCGGCCGATACGCTTCCGAGTTCGTCTGGCCATGCCCGCCTGACTTGCCTTATCCGATTCCCCATGGGAATTGGTCTCGGCAAAACGGCCGGTCGACTTGAGCGACGATCCCGTGTCGATTACTTCAAGGTCACCTTCACCGGCAGATGCTTGATGCCGTTGATGAAGTTCGACCGCAGCCTGGCCTCGGGGCCGGTCTGTTCGATCGACTTCAAGCGGGGCACGATCTCCTCGAGTGCGATTCGGGTTTCGAGACGGCCGAGCCATGCGCCGAGGCAGAAGTGTGGACCGCCGCCGCCGAACGTGCAGTGATAGTTGGGCTCGCGGGAGATGTCGAGGGTGTAGGGGTTCTCGAACTGGCGGTCGTCGAAGTTGGCCGACATGTACCACATCAAGACCTTGTCGCCCGCCGCGATCTTGGTTCCGTTCAGCTCGGTGTCCTTGGTGGCCGTACGCCGGAAGTGCATGGTGGTGGTGCTCCACCGCAGCATCTCTTCGGTGGCCGTGTCGAACGATTCGGGTTCGGCCTGCAGCTTGGCCAGCACCTCGGGATGGTCGATCAGCGCCTTGATCGAGTGGGCGATCGAGTAGCGGGTCGTGTCGTTGCCGGCCGCGACCATCAGGGCGAAGAAGTTCTTGAACTCGGCGTCTGGCAGCGGATTGCCTGCCTTTGTGGGGGCCAGCATCTTGGTGACCAGATCGGTGCCATCTCCGCCGCGCCTCTCGGCGATGAGCCCGTCGGCATAGTCGAACAGTTCGATCGCTGCAGGGCTTCGGAACGGCAGCAGGCGGTACTTCTCGGTGTCGACCTGGTCGACGACGTGCTCGGTGAACTCGGGATCGGAGTTGGCGATCATCTGGTCGCCCTTGGTGACCAACCAGTCGCCGTCGGCATCGGGCAAGCCCATCAGTCGGCCCAGCATGCGCATCGGCAGCTCGCGTGCCACGTCGGTCACGAAGTCGAACTCGCCCTTCTCGAAGGCGCTGTCGACGATGCTGCGGGCGATGTCACGGATGGTGTCTTCGTACAGCAGCACCCCTCGACGGGTGAACAGCTTGTTCACCAGCAGCCGCAGAGCCGTGTGCTCTGGCGGGTCCATCTCCATCAGGGTGCGGCGAGACTGGGTCTCTTCCTCGTCCATGTCCTCGATGCGGATGCCCTTGGTGGACGTGAAGGTGTCGTAGTCGTGCGAGACGGTCCAGACGTCGTCGAACCGGGTCACCGCCCAGAAGCCGGCGCCGTCGTCTTCGTCCCACCAAGACACCGGATCGTTGTCGCGCAGGTGCTTGAACGTCTCGTGCGGCACCCCCTCGACGAAGGTGTCGTGCTTGGTGATGTCGGCCAGATCTGGTGCAGCCATCTGAGAACCCCCTGAGATCGTTAGGAGCCTAACGATCGCGGATCGCGCGGCGCAAGGAACCTCGGCGAACCCCGGTCAAGCCGCAGTGGTGTGCGAAGTGTCGGCGCCGACGACGTCGTCTGCGACCAGTTGGCGCAACCAGGCCGGATAGCCGCAAGCTGCCTGGGCCGGTATACCCGCCTCGATGGGCAGCGGCCCCGCCGCGTTGACGAGGGCCTGCCAAGCCGTTGTCAAGTTGTGGGTGCGGTTCTGCCAGGCGCCGAATGAAGAAAGCGCCAGCGACCAGGCGTGGACACCCTCCACATCAAGGGCTGTCACCTCGATGTCGCAGCCCCCACCTTCGGGCAATGAAGGCACCACGGGCAGCTCGACACCATCGGGCGAGAACCTGCGTTTGATGATCGCCTTGTACACACGAATCCAGGCCTCGTCTTCGTGGCGTGCGACCATGCCAAATGCTGGGCTCCATCGCCGCCAGTGCTCGACCGGACCACACAGGTTTGGTTGCAACGCCAGTGCACCATCCACAGAGCATCGCTGCTTCAGCTCAAGCGTCTTCTCGAAACGCTGCTTGACGCCGACGTCGTCGCGGCGGTCGAGGCGATACAGGTCGCTTCGCTCTTGCAGCCGTCCGGCAGCACCCCCGCCCGTGAACCACTGCGCCACGCGCTGGGGCAACTGTCCGTGAACGAACCAACGCAGTTCGGCCGTGTCGAGGATCGAGGTCGGCTCGCAGGTCACCACCTCCGAGTTTCGCCCAGCACGCCACAGTGCGCAACAGGTCTTTGGGCCCATCCGGTGCCGACCGCTGCGCCGCATTAGGGTCTCGCAAATGGCGTTGGAAGTGATCCCCAGCGGCCAGGCGTGCGGCGCCACGGTGCGCGGCGTCGACCTGACCGAGCAGCTCGACGAGGCGACCGTGGCCGAAATCCGTTCGGCCTGGCTGCAGCACAAGGTGTTGGCGTTTCCCGGACAACCGATCAGTGACGACGACCTCGAACGGTTCACCCTGTGTTTTGGGCCGTTCGGCCAGGAGCCCTTCTTCGAGCCCATCGACGGGCGTCAACACATAGCGGCGATACACCGCCGAGCCGACGAGACCTCACCACTGTTCGCCGAGAATTGGCACTCCGACTGGAGCTTCTTGGAGTCGCCGCCCGATGGCACCTGCCTTCTGGCGCGGATCATTCCGCCACATGGCGGCGACACGCTCTATACCAACCAGGTGGCTGCGCTGGCGGCGATGCCAGCCGAGCTGAGAGCCCGCATCGACGGCAAGATCGGCATCCATTCAGCCAGGGGCGGTTATGCGCCGGATGGCACCTACGGCGAAAACGATGCCGACGACCGGGCCATGCGCATCGTCTACAACGACAGTGCGTACGCAAGCCAAACGCACCCCCTGATCAGGGTTCATCCAGAGACAGGTGACGAGACACTGTTCTCGGCCCTCGGCTACATCATCGGCATCGAGGGAATGGACGACACCGAGGCCCGGTCGCTGCTGGCCGAGGTGTACGCCTGGGAAACCCAAGAGCGGTTCCACTATCGGCATCGGTGGGAGCCCGACATGTTGGTGATGTGGGACAACCGATGCCTGCTGCACCGCGCCACCGGCGGCTACGACGGTTACGAGAGGCTCCTGCATCGCACCACCATAGGAGCCAATCGATGACCCAACTGTGGCAGCTGAGCGCCACCCAAACCGCGGCGATGATCCGTGCCAAATCGGTGAAGCCATCCGAGGTGGTCGCCGCTGCAATCGGCAGGGCCCAGGCGACCAACCCCGCACTCAACGCCATCACCATCGAGCTCTACGAAGAGGCGATGGAGGCGGCCGCCGCTGCCGACGAGACCGTGGCATCCGGCGATGCTGTGGGCCCGCTGCACGGGGTGCCTGTGACCATCAAGGAGAACGTCGACGTCGCAGGCCAGCCGACCACAAACGGCGTCAGCGCGCTGGCAGGCGTCATCGCCACCGAGGATTCGCCGGTGGTGGCCAGCCTGAAACGGGCCGGCGCCATCATCATCGGACGCACCAACACGCCCGAGTTCTCCATGCGCGCCACCACCGACAACCCGCTGCGCGGCCCAACCCACAACCCATGGGATCGTGATGCGTCGCCCGGCGGGTCCTCTGGAGGAGCGGGCTCGGCGTGTGCGGCCGGCATGGGACCGTTGCATCACGGCAACGACATCGCCGGCTCGCTTCGCATCCCGTCGTTTGCCAACGGGGTGGCCACCATCAAACCGACGTCGACGCGCGTGCCCCGATACAACGCCACCGCTGTGGCCGAGGGTGGTGCGCTCGCTCAGGCCATGTCGGTGCAGGGCATCATCACCCGACACGTCAGCGACATCGAACTTGCCACCAGGGTGCTGATCGAACCCGACCCGCGCGATCCGCTCCACGTAGCGTTGCCATGGGACGGGCCCGACCTGGGAGCCAAGCCGACCGTTGCCTTCACCACCGAGTCCGCCGGCTATCCCATTCACCCCGGCATCGTCGAGCTGGTCGAGCGCACGGTGGCGATGCTTGCCGATGCCGGCTACGAGGTGGTGCACGCCGACCCGCCGCCAGTCATCGACGCGGCGCGGGGATGGTTCTCGGTGGCCAGCACCGAGATGAAGACCACCCTCGACCCGGTGCTGCGCCAGGTGGGCTCGCAAGACATCATCGACATCTTCGACAACTACTTCGCGTTGTCCGAGTTGCTCGACCTCGATGCCTATGTGAAAGGGCTGGGCGACCGCACCCGCATCTTGCGCCAATGGAACCTGTTCCTCGACCGCTACCCGCTGCTGATCACCCCGTTCCTGATGCGACCCCTGTACGACCTCGACTACGACACTCGCGGCCTCGACGCCGTCGAGGATCTGTTGGGCGCGGCCATCTACAGCGCGGGCATCAACTTCCTGGGCCTTCCCGCCGGTGTGATGGGGCTCGACCTGGTCGAGGGTCGGCCGGCCGCCGTGCAGATCGTCGGGCGCCGTTTCCGCGAGGACCTCATCTGCCAAGCGATGCAGGCGGTAGAGGACCGCAACGGCATTCTGTGCCATCGTCTCTGGGAACGCGAATCACAATCCTTGGGGAGTTAGATGAGCACCTTTGGTCGAGACGCAGTGATCTGCGAGCCGCTCCGCACGCCGGTGGGCCGCTTCGGCGGCATGTTCCGTGATGTGCCCGCTGCGAAGCTGGCGTCGACGGTTATCGAGGCTCTGGTGGCCCGCACGGGCATAGACCCGGCCGGGGTCGACGATGTCATCTTCGCCCAGTGTTATCCCACGGGCGAGGCTCCGGCCATCGGGCGCGTTGCCGCACTCGACGCCGGGTTCCCGGTCGAGGTCCCCGGAATCCAAATCGATCGACGCTGCGGGTCTGGGCTGCAGGCCATCGTCTATGCGGCGATGATGGTCCAGACCGGGGCCGCCGAGATGTGCATCGCAGGTGGCGCCGAGTCCATGAGCGGCGCAGAGTTCTACGCCCTCGACATGCGCTGGGGCGCGGGCAACCAGGGTGTGCACCTGCACGACAGACTCACCCGGGGTCGCGTCACCGCTGGTGGCCAGTTCCACCCGGTTCCCGGCGGCATGATCGAGACCGCCGAGAACCTGCGCAAGGACTATTCGATTCCGCGCCAAGAGCAGGACGAACTGGCGGTGCGCAGCCACTTGCGGGCCGTGGCCGCCCAGACAGAGGGTCGTTTCGCCGACGAGATCGTGCCCGTCGAGGTGGGCGATGGTGTCATCGACGCCGACGAGCACCCCAGGGCCGACAGCTCGGTCGAAAAGCTGGCCAAGCTGAGGCCCATCATGGGGCGCCAGGACCCCGACGCCACCGTCACCGCAGGTAACGCCTCGGGTCAAAACGACGGCGCCTCGGCCTGCATCGTCACCACCATGGACGAGGCCGAGAGGTTGGGTCTCAAGCCCTTTGCCCGCATCGTGTCGTGGGGCCTCGCCGGCGTCGACCCGGCTCGCATGGGCATAGGCCCGGTGCCGGCCACCACAAAGGCGCTCAACCTGGCCGGCCTGTCCATGGCAGACATGGACCTGATCGAGCTGAACGAGGCATTCGCGGCCCAGGTGCTGGCATGCACACGCGCCTTCCAGTTCGGCTCTGCCGATTTCGACCGCTTGAACGTGAACGGTTCTGGCATCTCGCTGGGCCACCCGGTGGGCGCCACCGGAGGGCGCATAGCCGCGACCCTGCTGCGCGAGATGGACCGCCGCCAGGTTCGCTACGGCCTCGAGACCATGTGCATCGGCGGTGGCCAGGGCATTGCGGCCGTCTTCGAGCGCACCACCTGACGGGCACCACATAGCTGTCGGCGCGCATCGGCCTGGGCGTCAGATGCGGTAGCGCTCGAGGGCTTCGGGGTTCAGCTCGATGCCTATGCCCGGTCGGTCGGTCAACAGGAGGTCGCCGGCTTCCCACTCGAAGGGTTCGACGACGATCTGGTCGAAGAATCCTCTCGACTTGTAGATGCTCTCCTGGATCAAGAAGTTGGGTATGGCCGCGTCCAGTTGCATGGCCGCTGCTGTAATAACAGGGCCGCCCCAAACGTGGGGCGCCAGCAGCACATAGTGCGGCTCGGCCAGTGTCGCGATCTGTTTGCCTGCGGTCAGGCCCCCGCAGCTGCCCATGTCAGGTTGGGCGAACGCGCACGCCCCAGCTGCGAACAAGCGCTGGAAGTCGTGTACGTGAGACAGCCGCTCGCCGGTTGCGACCGGAATCGATGTCGAGGCAGCGATCCGCGCCATCTCGTCCATGTTCTCGGGCGGGCACGGCTCTTCGAGCCACAGCGGATCGTATTTCTCGAGCCGGGCCGCCAGGCGGCGAGACACCGACGGGGTGATCTGGCCGTGGGTGCCTATCAGGATGTCTGCGCGGTTGCCGACCGCCTCGCGGATGGCGGCGATCACCGCCTCCGAGCGGTCGTATACCTCGGGGGTCAACTCGGTGGGTTCGATCGGCAGCCCGCCCGGCAGCTTGAACGGCACAGGGTCGAGCTTCACGGCGGTGAAACCCTCGTCGACTATTCGCGCTGCCACCTCGCCCACCTTTGACGGTTCGCGCGACCAGTTGCGGGTCGAGGCCGACAGATCGCCCTCGGCGTCGAGGTCGTACAGATATGTGTAGGTGCGGATGCGTTCGCGGAATCGTCCGCCCATCAGATCGGCCACGGGCGCGCCGAAGTGTTTGCCGCATATGTCCCACATGGCGACATCGAAGGCGCTGATGATGCCGGCGAGGAAATAGTCGGAATGCTGCGACGACAGGCCGTTGTACATGCGCTTGTTGAGGACTTCGCGGTTCAGCGGATCCTCGCCTTCGAGGTAGCGAGCGAACACCTCGGCGACGAGGGCCTCGTAGCTGCGGGGCATCTTGTAGAGCGAGAACAACACGGCCGTTTCGCCCCAGCCGACGATGCCGTCGTCGGTTTCGAGCCTGACGAAGAACCAGAAGTAGCCGCCGAAGTTTGGTGGTGGGGTACGAATGGCAAATGCTGTGGCCGACTTCAGCTTCATGGGTGTGCCTCCTGGGGTGCATCTAGTCTTGCCGACGTGTCGGCTGAGCTCGAATTCGTCACCGGACCCATCGAAATCGTCGGATGTCATGCCGAAGGCGAGGTCGGCGACGTCATAGTCGGGGGCGTTGAGCCCCCGCCAGGGGAAACCATCTGGGAGCAATCGCGCTGGGTGGCCAATGACGGCCGCTTGCGGAGCCTGGTTCTGAACGAGCCCAGGGGCGGTGTGTTTCGGCATTTCAACCTGCTGGTACCGCCCGTTTCGCCCGAGGCCGACGTTGCCTTCATCATCATGGAGCCCGAGGACACGCCGCCGATGTCGGGATCGAACTCGATGTGTGTGGCCACTGTGGTGCTCGAAACCGGAATCGTGGCGATGACCGAGCCGGTGACGAACCTGACGATGGAAGCCCCCGGTGGGCTTGTTCGGGTAGTGGCCCAATGCTCGAAGGGCAAGGTCACGTCGGTGCAGATCCGCAATGTGGCCTCGTTCTGCGCCGGAGTGGACCGGTCGCTGCATGTCGAGGGGCTAGCGACGTTGAGGGTCGATGTGGCGTTCGGCGGCGACAGCTTCGTGATGGTCGACGCTGCCGATCTCGACATCGACATCGTGCCCGACAACGGCAGGCGGTTGGCCGAGTTGGGCACCCGCATAACGGCCGCCGCCAACGAACAGCTCGGCTTCGGTCATCCCACGACCGACTGGTCTCACATTTCGTTCTGCCAGATCGCAGGACCCCTCCAACAGCAGGGCGAGGGCCGCTTTGCCATGACCAGCACGTCAGTCATCGAGCCGGGCAAGCTCGACCGCTCGCCGACGGGCACCGGCGTGTCGGCGCGCATGGCGTTGCTGCGCCACAAGGGTGTCATGCAGGTCGGCGATCAGCTGACCATGAGTTCGGTTATCGGCTCACAGTTCGTCGGACGGATCGAAGCCGACACAACGTTGGGAGGGCTGCCGGCCATCGTTCCCTCGGTCGAGGGACGGGCATGGCGCACCGGCACCTATTGCCACCAGGTCGACCCGTCCGACCCGTGGCCTTTGGGCTATCGGGTCTCCGACACCTGGCCCAACCGTGCCAGCACCTCGGCCACCGGCGCCGGCCTGCCGAACAGATAGCCCTGGCCATACCTGACGCCGAACTGGTACAGCAGCCTCGCCTGGCTTGTGGTCTCGATTCCCTCGACCACGATCTGCTGACCAAGCCGACGGCTCAGGTCGATCATGGTCTGGATGATGGCGGCCGTTCCGGCGTCGGTCTCCATCTCTGCTGTATACGAGCGGTCGATCTTGACGACCTGGATGGGCAGAAGCCTCAGATGATTCAGCGACGAGTAGCCGGTGCCGAAGTCGTCGATCGCCAGATGGATTCCCGAGGCCACCAACGAGTTCAGCGACATCAGCAGCTGTTCGTTGGCCTCGACGAACACCGTCTCGGTGACCTCGAGCACCAGATCGCTCGGCTCGATCGAGTGTCGGGCGACCGCCTGGTGCACCACCTCGGTGAAGGTGCTCGTTGCCAGCTGCACCGGCGAGACGTTGACCGATACCCGGCTCGGATGACCACATCGCGCCAACTTCGCGGACAGTCGGCAGGCCTCGTCGACGATCCAGATTCCCAGCGCGTGGATGAGTCCGCTGTTCTCTGCGATTCCGATGAACTCGGCCGGCGCCAGCACGCCCAGCTCGGGATGGTTCCATCTCACCAGCGATTCGAAGCCGATGGTCGCACCGGTTTCCAGCTCCACGACGGGTTGCAGGTACAGCTCGAAGCGGCCCTCGTTCAGCGACGTTCTGATCTCGGCTTCGTGGCGAAGCCGCCTGAGCACCCCGACCCGTTGCTCGGGGTCGAAGAACGCGTACCGGTTGCCGCCGGAGTGTTTGGCCTCGTACATGGCGAGATCTGCGTTGCTCACCAACTCGTGCGGGGGTGTTCGGCCCACCATCCCAATTGCTATTCCGATGCTGCAACCCAGCGATACCGGGCGCTGGTCGACAATGACGGGCCGGTGCAGCGACCTGAGAATCCGCGCCGCGATCTCGGCGGCCTGGGATCGGTCTTCGATACCAACCGAGCCCACCACGAACTCATCGCCGCCCAACCTCGCGACGAAGTCGTCGGGGCGCACGTATTGCCTGATTAGCTCGGCCACCGCGGCCAGCAGTTCGTCGCCGAAGTCGTGGCCCATCCCGTCGTTGACGATCTTGAACTGGTCGAGATCGATGAAGAACAGGGCGACGCTGGTGCCGCCCTCTTGCGCGATGAGCCACTCGTGCAACGCCCGACGGTTAGGGAGTTCGGTCAGGGGATCGGTGAGGGCCTGCACCTTCAGCTGTTGCTGCAGAGCCAGGCTGTCGGTGATGTCCTCGACCGAGGCGATAACGCCCAGACGCTTCGACATGGTCGACACCGACCGTATGCGGAATCGACAGACCCGGGCCTCGCCGTGGGCATCGGTGACCTCGACCTCGATTTCGCTGTCTTCGCCCGAGCCGAGTGCCGCCTGGACCTCTGTCGCAAACCGGACGCGACTCTCGAGCGGCATCCACTCGAGCTGTCTGATGGTGCTGTCATCGCAGCCGGTCAGTTCGTGCATCCACTCGTTGGCGAAGGCGACGTCGCCCTTCGAGTTCAGCTGCAGCACACCAACGGGTAGCGACGACGTCAGAGTCGAGAACTGAAGCTCTGTATCGCGCACCTTCGCAAGCGCCGTCATCTCGGCATCGATGTCGATCAGCTCGGACTCGACATAGGCCAGCGCTGGGTCGGCTAGGTGGCTGGTGTTGTGAACCTCGAACCAGCGGAGGCACCCGAAACATCACGGTACCGAAGCCTCGTCGGTTCGCTGTCGGCGCCTCCCAGCATCGACAGCCAACCTTCGACGGCGCGGTCGAGATCGTCGGGGTGGATGAGCTTGGTCGCCGGTGTGCCGAGCAGGTCGTCGTTGGTCCAGCCCAGCAGAGTTGTGGTGTTGTCATCGACCCACACAAAGACAGCGCTCGCATCCCTTCGCATCAAGAGGCGCCGGGGCCTGGGGGCGAGCCCCGGTCTGGAATCGGTGCGGGTATTGGCAGACTCGCCGCCGCGAACGAAGATCATCACGCCCCACTCGACGGTCATGTCGACCACGTGGAGCGGCATCGAACGTTCCACATCGACGAAGAAGAACTCGCCTGTGGCGTATCCGGTTCGGCGGGCCGCGCCGATCAAGGCGAAGACCCTCGCGTGCTGATCGCCCGACACCCGGTCTATTGGCCTGTGGTCGCTGGACTGGCTTGGCTTTATGGGCGTGAGACCCATCGCTGTGGCGTCGGTGGGAAGGTCGACGCGCTGGAACGAGGGGTCGAGGCCTTCCGCGTCGAGGTGCGAGGCAGCCAGCTCTTCGAGGACAGACCGGCGCTGCGCCGCGTCCCAC